>JBDOMQ010000406.1:0-38316 GCA_039831725.1 Pirellulales bacterium | reverse complement strand
CTTCGTGTAACCTTTGCACGTTTTTGATGCGATGTTGAGGGGGGGCCGAAGAGTACAAGAATTTCAAGGCAGAGTTGGTAGGTGTCAGGTGGCTCTATGCGATAATTCGTATTCTCGATTTATATGGAGTCTGTTTAGACTATTCGTTGAAAGAGGTGTTTCCGCGATTAAATCAAGGTGAAAATACTTTGGAGGTGGTTATGGAAGACCAGTCTCGTAAATTATTTGTTCTTGATACGAATGTAATTCTGCATGATTCAAATTGCATTCGAAATTTTCAGGAGCATGATGTTGCGATCCCCATTACAGTTCTTGAAGAACTCGATAAGTTCAAACGTGGGAATGAAGATATCCATTTTCAGGCGAGGCAATTTCTGCGTGAACTAGATCAATTGACCGGTGATCTTCTGTCGACAACGGGAGCGCCTCTTGGCCAAGGTCGTGGTGGCGTACGAGTGATATTGGGTGCTCAGCAGGATGATCGTATTGCCGCCGCATTTCTTCAAAACACTCCGGACCATCGCATATTAAATACAGCGGCGAGTCTTCAGAAGGAGCGGCTGGGACGTAGAGTTATTCTCGTCTCGAAAGACACGAACCTGAGGATGAAAGCGAAAGGCCTTGGGGTTCTTGCACAAGACTATACTAGTGACAAGATTGAGAGTTTCGACAAGCTCTACACGGGGAAACGAGTTGTTGAGGATGTAGATGCAGGCGTTATTGGTGATTTTTATATTGGTTCCGGTAAGGTTTCAGCTGAAGACTTGCCAGACGTGGCGAATCCAATAGCGAATGAAAATTTTGTTCTTCGGGATGGTAGTAAGTCAGTATTGGTATCATTCAAGACCCCAGACAATGCCTTTGTGAGGGTAGAGAAAAAAAATTGTTATGGAATAAGTCCTCGGAATGCTGAGCAATCATTTGCCGTCAACGCACTTTTGGACGATGATATAAAGTTGGTAACTCTCGCTGGTACTGCTGGTACTGGTAAAACACTGCTGGCGTTGGCTGCAGCCCTCGAACGTCGCCAGCAATATCGTCAGATATTGCTGGCTCGCCCTGTTGTACCTTTGTCAAATCGGGATCTTGGTTTTTTACCGGGTGATATCGCCGATAAGCTCGATCCGTACATGCAGCCTCTGTACGATAACCTAACTGTCATACGCCATCAGTTTCATGAAAGCTCTCCAGCCGCGCAGCGAATTCAGGAGATGCGAGAATCTGAAAAACTCTTAGTGACACCCTTGGCTTATATTCGTGGTCGCAGTTTACAAAAGATATTTTTTATCGTCGACGAAGCTCAGAACCTCACGCCTCATGAGGTGAAAACAATAATCACACGAGCAGGGGAGGGTACGAAGATCATTTTTACGGGTGACATACGTCAGATTGATCAGCCCTATCTCGACACTCTCTCGAATGGGCTTAGCTATCTCATCAACAGGATGGTTGGGCAGTCAATATTTGCGCACATTACACTCGAGAAAGGTGAAAGGTCTGCGCTTGCCGACCTTGCAAGTGAGCTTTTGTGATTCATGGCCTATCACAAGTTATCGAAGCCCTGTCGAACGGCCCAAACCGCAGCCTGAGTGCGGTCTTTGACTTGTAGCTTTCGTAGAATATTTTGCACGTGTTCTTTCACGGTTTCGATACTTATTCCGAGTGAGTCTGCAATTTCTTGGTTTGAAAGTCCGAGTGAAATGATTTTTAAGACCTGAAACTCTCGGGGTGTTAATGGAGCGTTGACTTCTGGGGGGAGTGATCGTTTTGATAAACGTGCGGTCAGTTTACTCAATGGGCTGTCGGAGCGAGTTGTTGAGTTTGCTACCGCGCCTTCGATTGCAGCACATAAGGCATCTCTACTTGTGGTCTTAAGGATGAAATCAGTTGCACCGGCGGCTGCGGATCGGGCAATGGCGGTGGGGCTATCGAAAGCTGTGAATGCAATAACGTTGCACTTTGGGCAGATTTCCCGTAGTGGTTTGATGAGTGAAATACCATCCTCGCCACCTTGAAGTCTCACATCGAGCAAAACAACGTCGGGCTGCACCGCGCGGCAGTCCTCGAGTGCCTGCTCCCCTGACGATGCTGTCCCCACGACGGCGATGTGACCACCATGTAAGATTACTGAGATTCCTTGAAGAACAATTTCATGATCATCAATAAGAAATACGCGTATTGGATGAGCACTCGTCATCGTGGTTATCCTCTCGGCACACATTGCGAACCAATATCGTAATCATTCGGACGTCTATTGCCATCCTGTAATCGATCCCATACTTGTTTTGGTGTTTTTTCGGTTGTTGGGCTGCCTGCTGAATCAGGGGAGTAGTCCGTGCAGGTAACAAGTCGGGGTTATCCCGGATAATTGAACAGCTGGTAGAGCCAGGGGTGTGTCCATGGGTTCCATGTGGGTGCTGCAACGGACAATACCGAAAGCCCAAGAAGTAATAGTAAGACCGAGTAACCGGTCCTGCTGGCAGCCATACGATCAGCTGCTGGTGTAAGAGAAGAGATCCAAATTGGTGCCAACCAAAATACCCAACGGAACCCACTGGTTGATCCACCATAGTTGCGGTCCCACGGCTGTCGGGTCAAGTAAAAGAGAATGACAGTGACTGAAACAGCGATAATAGCCACAGATAAAATCTGCCATCCATGCCCAGGTCTCCTTAGCATAAAGATGAGGCCAGGCAGGACGAGGAGCCAAACAGGTGTGAGCGAAAATATTCCATGGTGTCCAATGATTGCGTGAAACGCATACCGAGTAATCGATGTCTCACCACGGTCGATACCACCTGGTGATCGCCAATAGCTTTCAACCACTCGGCCGTTCGGCATTTTGAATCGATAGTCATACCAATTTTCTGGGTTCCATTGATTTACAGGAGTCTGTATTTCGTTGCGTTTTATTGAAATTTCAGAAGGAGTCGGTGCGGTACGAAATGCGTATGGCGGCCATGCCGAGCCATGAGCAAGAACATTTGTTCCAAGGGCCGCAACCAAAACAATAAGCACTGCCGGAAGAGTGGCACAGGCAGTCTGTCGCCAGTCGAATGCAGCTAGGATTCCTATGACAGTCATAGTCCAAGCAAGCGCAGGAAGATCAAAAGCTGCGGCAAGGCCAGCGGTCAGGCCGGCTGCTGCAAAAAGGAACCAAGAACGCCCTTGTGTTTTGGTAACAACCAAAACACAGTAAAGACTTATTGCAGTGCACGCGGCAGCGAAAGAGTGATTGGTTAGTGCCACAGCAAATGTTGTAAGGAGTGTGCCAAAGGCAATGGTCGCTGCAGACCAGATTTTTCCTCGATCGGTTGTGCCAATAAGTTCGATACAGCTACACGATGCGAGAATGGTAACTCCCAAAGGAACTAGTCCGTAAAGAACCAGCATGAAACGACCAAGAAGAAATGGATGGTCGCCGAGAGTCCATCCTGTTGCTTGGACAAGTAACCAGTAGGGCCCCGCAAGCAGAACAGAAAGGAGTGGTGGCTTGCTTGAATACAGGTGCAATTTTCCATTTTTGTCTGGATGAACGACTGCGTCGATTGTGTCCCATCCAGGTTCTGCAGCAAGGTCTTCGATCGCAAACGTCCCACGTTCTGCAAGGCTTCGAATCGTCAGCCACCGGCTGCGATCATTCGCTGAAAGAAAGGGACGGAAAAGCCCCTTTTCACGTCGGATGCGATTGGACAGTTCTTGTTTTAGAGCAAACTCTTTGGCAGGTGTGAGCGGAGTTGCACTGCTTGCCGTTCGTCTCTGAACGGCTTCTTGCACTAACCTCTTCTCCAGCGCTAATCGATCTGTTGTTGTAATCGTAGTGATTCGGCCAAGAACGCTGCTACATGCAATGAGAGCAAGAAGCACATACATGAATTTCCTAAGACCAGCGGTAGGATCGGGTAGAGAATTCTTCTGGCTTGCTGTGCAGAGTTGACCAGTCTGTAGCTTAAGCCAAACACAACCGAGATCGAACAGTCCACGGAAGAAACGCCCAACGCCATATTTGGAGACTCCTTGGGTGCGTGGGCGGTGATGAACCGGCTGTTCGATAATACGGTATCCTGAGGCTGCAGCCAGAACAGGTATAAACCGGTGCATGCCGGTCGCTAGCGGTAGTCGCTGAGCAACTTCACGACGCATTGCTTTCAGCCCACAATTGTGATCGTGAAGCGATACGTTTGTAAGCCAGCTGACAAGCAGATTAAAAACTCGAGATGGCATTGTTTTATGCCAAGGGTCCAGCCGGGGTGTTTTCCATCCGTTCACAAGATCGGCTTCTGCCGGGGGAACTTTCTGGCCATCAGGGGCTAGGCCCAGTTGGGTGAGCATTTTCGGGATTTCACTCGGGTCATCCTGACCATCACCGTCAAGCATGACGACAGCTTTACCCCGCACGCTGGCGAATCCTCTTAAGAGAGCTGCAGATTTGCCTCGCCCATCTGTAAGATGGATTAAATGAATTTGCGAGGCATTGCCCGAGAGAGATTCGACTTCATGAGCTGACCCATCAGTGGAACCATCATTGATAACGAGAATTTCCCAAGAGAACCCAGCTGTTTCGAGTGATGTACGAATCTCTTCTATTAAAGGGCCTATGTTACCCGCTTCATTACGGATGGGAATAACGAGTGAGACCTGAGGGCCATCAGTTGTGTGGATTGACGTCATGCAAATTAAGGTAGGGCTGGGTCGAGGAGACCAGCAGTCAGCGATATAGTGGCTCAATCTTAGTATTGCACGGGATTGTCAGTTGCTACGAGTCAAAAATTGATTTTTCCCACTTTGATAGGAGACCAGTTTACAATCGGTAGGCTGTGGTCGGGAAAATCGGCCAAAATACGTACATAACCAGAGTTCCGTAACATCATGACACGTCTGATTTCTCTTAGTGTAATTCTTGGGCTGGTGGTGATATTTGGACTGCTTTCACTGAGAGTCATGTCCATTTTTCTATTGCCACTTCTGTTGGCTGCAATGCTTGTCGTGATTTTTGGTCCTATGTACAGAGCGTTGCGGCAGAAGTTAGGGGTCCAGGAGTGGTTTGCTGCTGGACTTACAACAGCATTTGTTTTGCTCATAGTTCTTGTCCCGCTCGCGCTCCTTGTTGTCCGAGCCGGTGGAGATGCGATTGCAATGGCGCAAAGCCCTAATGGAATGCGGCTTGACCCAACGGTGCTTTCTGGACTCATTGAAACAGTGAATGAAGCGACGGGCCTTTCTCTCACCGCCGATGACATCAATACAGAGTTGAAAAAAGTGGCAGAGAACTTTTTTGGTCCGATTGCGACTCGTGCTCCAGTCGTGGCAGCAAAGTTGATTATCGGAGTGATTGTTATGACTGTCGCACTATTCTACTTTCTAGCTGATGGAGCAAGAATGTTTGATGCGGTCACACGACTAATCCCTCTCGATCAGCGGTACCAGTGGCAGTTTTTAACAGAATTTGAAGAGGTAAGTCGTGCTGTAGTGAGTTCGACGTTATTGGCTGCGATAGTCCAGGCCATCCTGGCAGGGTTTGGTTTTTATGTCGCAGAACTCCAGGCTGTTTTTCTACTTACACTCCTTACATTTTTTGGTGCTCTTATACCATTTGTTGGTGCTGCAGCAGTTTGGGGTTCGGCCAGCCTTTATTTGCTCTTCTTTGCAAAGAGTACGTGGGCAGCTCTTGGTCTCGCATTATGGGGTGCCTTGGTGGTTTCAACAGTCGACAACATCATCAAACCATACGTTTTGCAGGGGCAGTCAAAGCTCCATCCGCTGCTTGCTCTGCTGAGTATTCTTGGTGGAGTTGGTGCTTTAGGGCCCATAGGAGTCTTTGTTGGCCCTATTGCAGTTGCATTCTTGCAAGCAGCCTTGACTATGTTACAGACTGAACTTGATACGCTTTCAGATCACATGCCAGAGAAGGAAGCAACAGTCTCGCCGGAAAACAGCTACTGATTTTTTAGTCAGTCCTAGTAGATTTAACAAATCTCTGATCGATAACTTTTGTGAGGAACAGCTATGTTCATCGAATTACTAACACTGGCAGCAGCAATGTTAGCTACCGGAATTGAGACAGCATTCGTACCAACTGATGACGGGGGAGGAGAGTACTTAGTCAGAGTCGAACCCGATCTGGTTTCCGGCCGAAGCCCGTACACCTTCACTAGTGATATTCCAGTTGATGAACGAGACGTTAGAAGGGTGTGTATTTATGTCGCGGATCGCTGGCCGGCAGCTGTAGAACGAACAGTTATAGAAGCAGCGTCGCGCCCCAAAGTGACACCAGCTGGAACTGCTATGGTTGAGGGAGATGTCGGTACGATCATCCCTGATCAGGAAAGCAAGCCGTGGTCACTCTTGGTTGGTTCGTTGATTGCGCTTTTTCTTTCACTTGGTGGCAATGCCTATCTTGGTATTCTTCTCGGGGGGATGCGAGCACGGTACCTGTCGTTGGTCCGAGAACGTATTCCTGATATTTCCGGGGCAGGGTAGTTTACACTCATGCCACCGGCGAGTTTGCTTCTGAACATCTAGATGCGTGGGTAGAACCAAATTCAATTTGTTTGTTCTGCAGCACCAAAGAAGTATTCTTCAAATCAGCAAGACTCTTGTGGCAGAGCGTCGCCTTCTGTTCTGTCACCTGAAATTTGTTTTGAACCAAGAGTACGAACGGTTGCTTTTGCTGCTCGAAAGAGTGTGGCGACGTGAGCATGGCAGGTGAGAACCAGCATTTGGTGATCACCGTTGCGATCATTCATAAATTCAACAAGAGTGCGTGATGCGGCTTTGGCACGTTGATCATCGAAGTTAACCAAGGCGTCATCCATAACCACGGGAAGTGTAATGCCATGTTCGTGTAGGTCACGTACAAGGGCGAGTCGTAGAGCGAGAAAAACCTGTTCTCGAGTACCTCGGCTGAGTCGTTCCGGGTTCCAGATTGCACCAGCAGCGTCATGGACATCAAGCCGAGCTTCATCAGCCGCCGTAGTGATTTGAACGTATCGGCCTTCTGTAAGTCGAGTGAGCCAGTAAGAAGCTTCAATAAGCGCAGCGGGTTGGTGGTGCCTTGCCACTTCCGCACGGGTGCGTTCTAAAATTTCGCGGGTGGATGTGAGTAGATCGATGCGTTGATCATGTGCGGCTATTTGATCATCAACTACAGCAACTTGCTGCTGAATTGTTTCTGAGCTCTTGTTTTTCCCAGCCAGTTGAATTTCTTGCTCAATTTCGCCAAGTCTAGTTTTCTGGATACGAAGGCTCTCACGCAGTTCTTTTGTTGCCGTTTCAGCATCAGACAGTCGCTGTTCAAAAGAAATTTTAGACGCTTGCTCGATCCATGTATCAAGTAGCGTCGGGTCTTCGAATCGACTCCTGCCGTCTCGCCATGTTCGCTCTGCAATACGAGTCTTTTCCGTAAGCTCATCAAAATATGGCCGGCGATCAGTCTTGGAGAGAAATATTTCTTCAGTTGCTGCATCCCACCGTTCGAGCCTCGCTTTGAGTGTACGATCGCATACCTTCAGTTGGCGAATTGCTTGCCGATGGCGAATCCTCGCCCTCTCGAGCTTGCGAGCACATGTTTTTTGTCGGTCGTGGAGTAGCCGCTGTTTGTTCAAAAGGTCATCGAGTTGCTGAAGCTGATCGAGTGAAGTGCCTTCTGGCAGGAGTTCACAATCAACAAGCATCGCTTCAATTCGTCTCGAAGTAGCAGCTAATTCTTCCCGTTTATGACGGGCCTCGTCGGAAAGTCGCCTCCGGTCGTCGTCGAGCGTAAGGAGTTCGTGGCGGTGTGTGCCAATTCGCCAGACTTCTGAGGGGCTTAACGTGTTAGGTAGTCCTCTGTGCTCGAGAGATTTTTGCCAGCGTGCAACGCTTTTCTTTCTTCGACTGAAAGCCAGCTTTAATTTCTCCTTAGATTTAGAGATGCGATCCTTATGGCTACGAAGGACTCCCTCGTAGGTTGCCATGTGCTCCAGCCGAATGATTTCAGCATCTGCCCTTGCGGCGCGTCGCTCGAGACTGGTTTGTGATGCAGTAGCAAATTCTTGCTGTGAATCATTTACTTCTTTGCTGGAATATGAGAACTGACGTGAGGGTTTTGAGATTTTGGTGTCGAGTGTTTCGCATTGAGCGGTAACATCTTTATGCTGCTTTAGTGCAAGTGCGTGCTGCCGACGTGTTTCTCCAAGCCTCGCTCCTGAGGACTTGTCAAGCGTCCAGGTCATTACGGAGGCCACACCAGTGCCTGCAAGACCGAGCGCCGCGATGACGTAAGCAAGTGGTCCTGTTACAACTGATGGTAACAGGAGGCCAGATAGCAGCATTCCAGCTCCAACAACAAATATGCTGCCGAGCCCAAGCAGCCAGCTTAATGGCATTACCTGGCTGGCAAGCTGTTTGCCCATTTCCTGCTCAAGTTGTGTGATTGTCTGGTGCAGTTCATTCAGTCGTTCACCCGCACTTATTCGTTTACGGATTGCCGCAGACTGCTCTGTAGCTGCTTCGAGAGCTGCAGCGAGAGTTGAGCCACTGAGTGCTCCTCGATCTTTGTCAATTTGTTGTTCAGCCTTAGCGAGTTCCGACCGTGCTCGGGCAACCTGCTTACGAGCAGAAGCGACCGCACGAGACGCACGTTTACAGTTTCGTGCCCTATTTCGTAGCGGGCCGAATGAAAGCGAAAGACCCTCAGGTAAGACAACAGCCATGCCGACGTCATTGGTTTGTGGATCTTCAACAGAGATGACTTTTGTGAGTCCGCAGAGTCCGATCTGCTCCCCAAAACGACGGGCTGCAAGCGTTGCATGAGCTTCGGTTCGAGTAACGTCGGCGATGAGTCGTTCTATCTGGGAACGATCCTCCAGGAGGCTCTTAATTTCAACACGTTTTTTCCAGACAGCGGTCTTTGTGTCATAGCTTGCGAGTTCTCGGGCAAGTCTCCTTCTTTCATTTAATCGCTTCTTTACAACACGTGAAATTTGTTTTCGCTTTTTTATGTCGTGTTGCCATCCATCGAAGTCAGGGTGCACCAAAGCAACTTTTTTGAGTAACTCGAGTTCGCCAGAGAGTTCTTGCCATGCGTGCCGTAACTGGCTTGTTGGCAGAGCGTCACGTGCAAGGCTTTCTGTAGCAGCGGCGTTGGTTACAGCCTTTTCAAGGCTTGCTATTTCCCGTTTGACTTTGGTGTGCTCAATGAAGAGGTCTCCAACATAATATTTAGATTGCGTGTCGCTTTTGGCTTTTCGTAATGCATCTCGTTTTTCGATAAGAAGCTGCCGTGGTGTTTTCTCATCATCTCCTTGTGCAAGTCGTTGAAGGGCTTCTTCGATCTGCCTAATAGTTCTTGCCACTCGTGATCGATCAAGACCATTTGCGAGTTCATACAACCGACTCCCACACCCTTCCGGTTCAAGTGTGCGAAGTTCATGGAGTTCGTCGAGTCCAAAGGCCATAACGCTTGTAAACGTGGCTTCGTCAATGTCGCCTACGATGTCCTGAAGATAGATGCGTTGAGCATCTGTGCTGGTGCCATCAAGTTGCTCTACAGTGATACTATCTCCCTCGTCACCACCGAGCCCAACGATGTCGTCTTCGTAACTTTCTCTTGTGAGTGATGCGATGCCAGGTCCTTCGTGGCGGCGTTCAATAATGAAACGATGACGTTCTCGTTTGCCCCGAGGGCCTTTTCCCGTCACAACAATAAGTCGGCCGCTGCAAGGAAGTTTTGGATCAAGAACACCTCGTCTAAATAATCCCTCAAACCCAAAAAACACGGCTCGGATGAATTCGAGTAATGATGTTTTCCCGATTTCATTAGTGCCGTGAATAACTTCGACGCCCTGACCTAAGTCTTTTAGGCTGACTTGTTGCAGTCCTCCGAAGCATTCAATTTCAAGTTGCTCAATATGCATGAATAAAGTTCCTTGAAGGTAGCCGCGCTGGCGTTCTACTTACTTTTCCTCTGTGGCTGCATCTTTTGCTCCTTTATTCACTTTCGAGAAGTTCAAGTGCCAGCCAACCAGCTTCACGTTGGACCGTTGTCTCAGGAGACGCCGTTTCGGCCTCTGTTACGAGGTCGGCGAGAGCAGATGTGAAAGAGTTGCTTGCACCCGGACGTCCTCCAGAACGGTTGCGCCCAAGGGCCGCAAGTGGCTCTTCAACGTCAGCAGAGATAGTTTGTATCCAAATATGCGGAGATGCCGCAGCGCATCGTTCACGAAGAATTCTTTTCGTCTCTGGGGCTATTTCATTGACCTCGAGTCGTCGGGTTATGCTGGTTCCGCATGCTATTTTGCAGTCTATGATGACGAGTGGACTCGCTGCTATTGTCTCGTCGACTTCTGGTACGACGGTACCCAACAAACCCTGGCAGGCTTCCCAGAGGAGTTGGGAAAGTGCTTCATGGTCCTCATCGGCTGATTCGATATGAAGAGTTCGCCAGATAACTTCACTTACTGGAAGTTTTTTCCACTGATCGACTGTACATTTATTTCCCAAATGAGAATCACTGTCACCATCAAATTGTGGCCTATAGAACGTAAGCCCATAGCAACCAGTGTTCAGTGAGTCCGTTTGTCGACGTGATTGAATGCTTGGAAGTGGAAAAACATGCTGAGGTAGTGACGAAGAGGATTGCGTTGCCCAGACAGCCAACGTGTTAGGCTGTAACAAATGACTAGACGATAGAAACGATTGCACAGAGTGATCATTGTCGTGATCATTGTCCGGGCACGTATCCGAGCCAACAATGATTTGCCGATGGAGAGGCTCAAATGAACTCTGAGTAGCGATTCTCTCGATATCTGCTTCAGTAGAAACAGCCCATAGTTCAACGGTTGTAGAACGAATAGTTTTGGTCCAGGGGCGGAGAGAGCTGGCAAAAGAGAGTCCCTTCGGTTCACCCAGCATGCGTAAGTATTCTTGGGCATCAGCTGGATTTGTCGCTACCCAGAGCGTCTCGCAATCGTGGTCAGCAGCCTCGATAATCAACTGACGCAATGCAACGAGTTGTGCTGGACTCACACGAGCGGGGTCCATGATTGATCCACAGAGAACAATTCCTTGTGCCTGCGATTCAATTGCGAGGCGGTATGTTTTTTCGAGAGTTTTTAGAGGTGCTCCACGGAGTCTGGCTACGAGCGATTGTGGCATGTCTTCTGGTTCAGCAATCGCTTTATCAATTGCGGGATTGCCTATAAAGAGCAGATCGAACATGGTCTCCTCCTTTCTTAGTAGGGCTCGCGTTGTCGTCGACGCGCTCACAAAAAACACCGTGAGTGGCTTGGCCGGTCAGCGTCGCTAATCTTTACTTGGTTTACCTGGTCTACCAATCCACCAGGGACTGTACCGGCAATCCGCTGAATTCCGCTACTGCAAAAGAGGTGGCTGGTGTGCAAATGCTTCGGCAGCCGCCGTGCACCAGTCTTTTTCAGACTGAGATGGTCCCAGAACGGCCAGTATTCGACCGCGATGGAGCACTCCCTTCTCAATGATTGTCGGAAAAAAATAGCTTTTCAGCACGTATTTGTGTGTCGCTGAGCCATGACAATCTCCGGCAGGTGAGGATGTCAACGCCGTGTGGTGAATTTCGTCACTTCGGGTAAACAATGCGATCGTGTGTTCAAAGCCTGGGAGTTGGAATACAAAACATTGAACCGTTATGGTTTGGCCAGATTTTTTGCTCCAGTACTCACGCGATCCTAGCGTCTCTCGTTCCCAGTGGAATGAGTTGGTGGACCATCTTCCTGTTTGCGCCGATGTTGCCAGGAATGAATTTTCAACGGCAAGAGATCCATCACTTTTCTCTCTGAGTGTCTCGCTGGAGAGAATGAGTTCTGCCGTAATCGAATTTTCTATGTCACTCAACGGGCACCACGTACCCTGCAATCTCCATAAGCCGCTGGTCTGTAACTGACGGGCATCGTTAACAGCATAGACACCAGTAGCGTCATTTCCCCGGAACCAACCATCACTGAATGAAAGAGTCTGTTTAGGAAGACAGATGCCAAGTATGGAAATCGAGGACTCACCAGACTTTATGGATATGCCCGATCCTGGTTTCGCTAGATCCAATTGAGTTGTCAGCGACCCAAGTTTGTGTGTCCGTTCCTTGGGATTCGCCTGCAAATGTTCTTTTGAGGCACTCGTGTCAGATGTCCGATTTTTTGTTGACGGAGGGGGAGACTCGATTTTCATGATGGAGAATGTGTCTGCTGGCACGGGAATGCAGCAGGAGTGACAAATAGTGCTGCATGTGTTGATTTGTTATTCATCGAAATGTTGTTATACACGGTTTGTGGTTCTTCTGCTGTGTTTAAGATGTCCTCCGGGAAGGCTATGCATGCCACGTGATCCTCTGAGGAGTCAATATGTCTGTTCACGTTTGGACCGCAACGGATTTGTTTCGAGTGTCCTTGCGATATGGCGTTTGAACCACAGGCGTGAAGCCACTGCGAGTAGAGGCTTTGCCGGGTCGCAAAGAAGCTGTCTGGTGCGTTGGCCTTTTATAAATAAAATTTCTTCAAATACATCCACCATTGGGTTCGCAAATGAATGTCCCCTCAGAAATTAGTACGGTAGAACAGCTGAATGAGTTTGGCGAGTTTGCAGAGGTTGCGGCACGCGCAGGAGGTGACGTGCTTCGCGACTGGCGTGGACGATTTGCTGTCTCTACAAAGGGTCCGAGAGATCTTGTTACTGAGGCGGATCTTGCTTCTCAGAAAACAATCCGTGAAATTCTTTTGAGTAGATTTCCAGATCATGGATTTATTGGAGAAGAGGGTGCTCAAGATTCCGCCAGTTCTTCACTGCGTTGGATGGTGGACCCGCTTGATGGTACGAGCAATTATGTTCATGGCTTTCCAGCTTATTGTGTTTCAGTAGCGCTCGCCTATCGTGATGAAATTCTAGCCGGGGCAATTTATGACCCGGTTGCAGATGAGTGCTTCACAGCCATTCGTGGTGGGGGAGCTCGACTTGAAAACACGGTTCTTCGAACTACGGATCCACCACACCTTTCCGATGCGCTTGTTGCGGTGAGTTTTCCGCCGCACGTAGATCGTGAGTCCGTTGCAGTGGCGGATTTTCTTTCGATTGTGCCACATGTCCACTCCGTACGCAGGACTGGCTCCACTGCGATTAATTTGGCGTATCTGGCGGCAGGCAGACTTGATGGCTTTTGGGTGCGTCGAATTGCATGCTGGGATGTCGCTGCTGGGTTATTGATTGCTGCAGAGGCAGGGGCGGTGGTGGTGCCCTGTCGACACCCAGAAGATTCCTGCGAACTTCCGGTGCAGGCAACCGTGTCGCTGGATCGTCCGGCATTTGTTGCTGCAGCCAATCAACGGGTTGCGACTGGGCTCCGTGATCTCCTCACTGGGTAAGAGTGCGCCGACAATAGCGTTCATGTCACTTATGCGTGATCGATCGGCCTTGAACTCCTTGAAAAACGGGGTTTCGCTGGTCTTTGGGGTTCAAGTCGTTGTAGGTTGATAATAGGTAGAAGTTTGCGCAACCGTTAAAAACTATCATACGAATAGGTGTCTGTAGCATCATTCTTTCTTATTGCACAAAACAGGGAAGTAGCCGGGCCTTGGCCACAGCCAGACGAATCACTGAGCAAAATAACGTGTGCACAACTCACTTGCGAGTTGTTGTGAGATGTGTGCTACACAGGTGGTTGTACTCCTGCCTGCCTAAAGCCCGGCAATTAGTTGGCTCTGTTTTTCGTGGCCTTGTAGGGCTTCTGGTGGTGAGTATTTCATGTCTCGGAGAAGAGGTTCGTGATGATCAGGCGGGGCCTGTGGCACGAGAAGTGAGACAAGTAGAACCGAACCTGTATTACGTGGAGGACGATTTAGGTCGTTTGATTCCTGTTCCAGGATTTCGCTATCGAGACTTTGTGGACCTTGTCCGATTGCGAGATGGTTTGCCGGCTCAGGCAGAGACGCCGGGAGTCGTCCTTGAGCAACTCCGAATGAAAATACGTTTGCCGGCTCCAGCCGGGAGCAACGTTACGCATGCTGACGTCGATGTGGAGTGTGTCGTCCGGAGTACTCGCTCAGGATGGGGTATGCTGCCGTTGAAACTCCCCGAACTTATTCTTGCGAAGCCACCTGAAGTTGTTGGAAATGGTGAGGTTGTGGTCACAATTGATCCATCACCAGTAGATAGCAAGACCGACAGGGCCTCCAATCAACCATCTCTTCGGCAAGGTGTCTTCGAGCCACAATCCATCTTAGACAAAGGCTTCCTTGTCTGGATTAATGAGCAGAATGAAGGGCAGGAGACTGACTCAGTGAAGAGGCGAGAAGGTGGAAGGCCTCATACGATTGTGCTGAAAGGTCAGGTTCCGGTGGACGTGTCACTTGATCGTGATCAGTTGAGCTTTACTTTACCAGCTGCTACAGACTCAAAAATATCAGTAGAAACACAGCGACGTGATCCTCTGGTCAAAATTAACGCCGGTGTCATCACGCCTACCACACAGCTGATCGATGGCGAGGACGACACAGCAGGAAGTATCGTAGAGATTCGTGGTGCGGTCGGGCCCACACGACTCCAGTTAGAGGAGTCTCAAATAGGAAATGTTCCTGTTCGGCAGATTGCTGAGTCTAGAGTTGAAAGTGTTGTTCGAGTAGATGGTCGATTGGCAGAGATAACAGCCGGATTTTCTCTGACGAATCTTGCTAAAAATGAGGGGCTTTTTACTATCCGACTACCTTCCCGTTCAGTTGTTCGGTCAGTGGGAAATGCCGCAAAAATACTCAGCCGCGGAGGTTCTCCTTCAAGGCCGCAAGTTGTTGTTCGGGTTGATAAAACAAAAGATGGGAATGCTTCTTTTGAGCTTGTTTGTGAGCGAGCAATCGATACTTCTAGCGAAGACCGAATAGATGTTGGTGGTTTTTCTATTGACGAAATCCCACTATGGCGGCAGTGGGGTCAGGTGAGTGTCTTTACTGATGAAGACTGGACTGTCGAGTGGGAACCTCGATCCGGGAATAGACAAACTGATGCGTCTGCAACTCTTTCACAGGAAGGGTTTGTCGCGGCATTTGCATTCGACTCGCAGCCTATGTCACTGCCGTTACAAGTGCTTCCACGGAGAAGTCAATTAGTAGTGGAGCCTGAATATATCTTCCACGTCACCAGAAACAGGTTGGAGTTATCGATTCGTCTGCAAGCTGTTGTTCGTGGTGTTGCAGCAAAGCAACTAGATATCTTGGCACCTGGCTGGAAAATTGAGGGAGTCGGTCCTCCCGGTGTTGTTGATAGTGCATCTGTGTCAGAGTCTTCCGGGGTGGTTACTGTTCCATTCCTTAAGCCAATAGCCGGAGAGGTGGTGGTTGAACTGCAATGCAGCCGTCAACTCGATCCGGCTAGTGAGGAGGTGCAGTGGACCACACCTGTTCCAAAAGCCGATCTTGTTGGACCTGCAAGTGTAGGAATTACTTCCGAGAGTGATATTGAACTCGTTCCGGATACGGAACGAATTGTAGGCATGAGCCGACAAGTCTTGTCACAGTTGAATAGCCCAACGGTTGATTTGTCGAGAATGTCGTATCGGGTTCAGGCCGATAAGGCAACTTTTGTGGCAACACGCCGTATTCTTGACCAACAGATTGACGCATCGATCACCGCGCAAGTGGACGTCGGTTTGCGGCAGGTGGTTGTACAGCAGGCAACCCGTATAAACGTAGCCCACGTCCCGCTTCAATTCATTGAGTGGATGGTGCCTCAAAGCGTGGTTGAGGCAGGTGCCATCGAGGCTCGTTTCAATGGTGAGTTGTTGACTCCAGAAGTTATCAGTAGATCATCTGGAGTCGATGATTTGGGTGGAGATGAATTGAACAATAATGAGTTGGGGGCAGGTGCTGAAATTGATGACGGTGAGCGTTCCTGGCGTATTGTTCGAGTCCTGTTGCCCAATCCATTGTTCGGGAGTGGCGAACTTGTAACGCGGTATAGCCAACTCATGCCGGAGATACCAGAAGAGGCAACAGTTCCGGTATCTATTCCTCTCCTGCTTCCAAAGGGTGCGGTTGTTGCTCGTCAATCAGTCACTCTTTCTTCTATCGAAGAACTGAATGTCGACGTACGCGACGACCGGTGGAATCGAGAAGGGAATCTGCAGACAATAGGGCTCGGTAGAACATGGAACGCCTCTCAGGGGCAAGCGGCAATCGACATAGCAGTAAGCCAAAGTCAGAGGACTTTGCTTGGTGAAACTGTCGTGGAGGCGACCTGGGTGCGAACGACACTTCGGGGCCCAATGAGGACTGATCAATGGGCGTTTGCTGTGACAAGTTCCTCTGATGCTTTGACACTTACCCTGCCTGTTTTGACGGAAGATGAGAATGAAAATGGTGAGGTGCTAGGCAATCGAATAGCGAGAGCTCGGGTCAATAATTCACCGTGGAGTGCCGCGGACGAAGCTACAGGAAGAGTCAATCTCGACTTAGGTCAGACACGAGGAACTCATCTTGTTGAAGTAGAAGTTCGTCAACCACGGAAAGAAAGTTTATTTAAGGGAGCGATCAACGGCCTCGCTTGGATCGACTTCCAAAGTTCTGCGATGCCGTCGTCCTCGTTGTATAGCCGTGTTGTCTGGGAAATCTTGGTACCAGATGGGTCCGAACTTCTATGGGGTCCCCGAGGGTGGACAAGCCAACAAGTTTGGGACTGGAGTAGTCCAAGTTTGAACCAAAAGCCAGCTGTTTCAGTGCAAGACCTGGCATCATGGGTAACTGCGGCTGCGAATCCACAGTCGAAGACGCAGGGAAGACTAGGGTCTGGTTGGCTGTCTGTGCCAAGAGATTTTATTGAACACAGGCGGGTGTTCTGCGATATGGGAAGTCCTGCTGATGTGGGTGTTTTTCTTTTCCCTCGGTGGTTACTTGTGCTCATAGCAAGTGGAATTCCACTTGCAGTCGGTGTCGTATTAACCGTCCTCCCCAGATTGGTAACAGTGGTTTTGGTCGGAGCGTCTGTCGTCTTCATTGGTGGCATGGCAATTGGGCCAACAATTACACTTTGCGTTCTGAGAGCAAGTCTGCCCGGTCTCGCGCTTGCTGTCCCAGCCGGAGTCACTAGTTGGTGGCGTCTTCTGCCCAAGAGTCGTGCTCAAGGCACGTATGAGCCGGAGTCGTGGGAGATGAAGCAATCGGGATCAAATAACGTCCCGCCTCAAGAGTCACTCGTTATTAATATGAAGCCATCTACTGCGCAGACGGTTGTTCCCGCTGCGTCGTCTCAGTCAAGAGCTGAAACGGAGTAGTGGTACATATGTGCAAAAAATATTGTTTTCACATACCATTTTGGCGACTACTTCTCGTAGTACTTATTTTTTTTCTTTGCAGATACAGTGTGAGGCAAGGTGATTTTTTATATGGAGCAGATGTCGATGAAGCCAGGGAAGGCCCTGTTGGCCGAGTTGAAAATGGCGGTCTGTCCTTCTCTCGTGTGTACGTGCCTTCCGGTCGTCTTTCCGAGGTCATTCGTGATGAGACACGCTACATCCCAATGGCCGTCGATGAATTTGATACGGTTGTCCAGCGACTGTTACCACTCGATGCGAAGCGTGCTTTTGAAGCACCTCGCCCGGTTGCCGAATACGTCCTCTACGAAATGAAGCTCGATGAATCAGGAGCGCTCCTCGGAGATGTTTCTGTGCGGTTGCCCGATCTAGGTGGAGCAATTGAGGTCTTTCCAGGAGAGGCACGCTTTCAAAATAGCCGTTGGCTTAATGAAGAAGGTACAGCCTCGCAACCGATTGATTGGTTGCAGGAAAGTGAGGAATTACAGTCGCTAGATAAATTATGGAAACCAGATGGTGTGCCTGTTAATTTGTTCGGAAAGCCGGATGGCTCGATAGATTTTCAGGCACCTGGTGCGGGTAGGTTATTTGCCAATCTTCGTGTGCTACCTGTACGTACAGAACGCTCACTCAATCGGGGGTTCTCTTCGAGTGTGGGCCAGTCCAGCTTTTTATTCCCACGTGTCCCCTCTCTGTCGACAACACTTGTCCTCGATCTTCCAGAAACTGTTGTGCCGATGGTCGTAGGTAACGTGCCGATCACCGATACAGTTGATGATAATGAATTGGCCTCTGATGAATTTTGTCGTTGGCGATATAAATTTGGGCCGAGACGGTCGATTGATGTGACACTTTCTCCTCGTCGTACAAATCGTTGTTCGGTTTGGTCTAGCATCTCTATTGGAGAAAGAACTGTAGAGATTGGCTCAATTATTCTTCCCGAGACAGTTTGGTCGGAGAGATCTGTGCGTCTCAAGATTGATAAACAAGTCACAATCATGAGCGCTCAGGCTTATGGCGACGGGCCAAACCAAATGAGAAGATCTAATGCAGTGGATGTTCGTCATGAATCGGACGATACGATTAGTCTCCGGCTGCCGGCAACCCTCATAGGAACCAATGCACGCATTCTGCTTCGAAGTGTCATCTCAAGTATTCACAAAGAGAAGGAGAGTTTCCAACTTCCTGGTGTGGCGATTGATGCAGAGCTTTGGGTTGGCGGTGGGTTTTTCATAGACGTAGAAAATACCCTTCAAGTCTCCGATGTGGTGGTGGGAAACTGTCTTGCAGTTGCACCTGAAAAAGCAGTTGAATGGCCGAAGGTAGCCAATTTCAGTACCGGTTCACTCGACGGCTTCGCAAGCCAACGCAGCGAATCAGGATTTGCGTTTGAGCAACAAGATGCAGATGGTTCGTGTGGCGTTTCAGTTATGAAGAGGCAACCAGATTTTGATGTTGCTCGAGTAACGACAGTTGATGTCTCTTCTGCTTCACTGATTGGACGTGCTGCCTGTGATATTTATGTCCGTCGTGGCAGCGTACACAGTATTGTTGGGCGAATTGGTAAGGAGTGGTTTATCGATTCAGTTGAGCCACTCATCGCTGAAGACACGGTGGCCGAGCGTGGCGATGCAGCAGAACAAGTCATTCCGGATCGTGTACAGCGTGATGTCGGTAACGTGGTGGGGGGATATGAGTGGAAAGTAGTGCGAGGCAAGAACGACGATCAGCTTATTCTCGACTTTCCCCAAGCTATTCATGATGGAGAGCGTCTACGAATTAGGATAACGGGCCATCGTCGTGGTGTGCCGGCGGGTGGACAGATTCGCTCCACAGACGCCGACATGATTCAGCTTGTCGGTGAAATTTCTGGTCAGGCTTGGGTCGACTTACGGACGAGCCCAGAAACCACACTAGTGAAGATTAAGGGGCCAGAGAATGAAGTATTATTTGAACCACGTTTAACATTACTTGCTGAACAAGGTGTTTGGCGGCAACGCGTGCCTGTAGGTCGGCTTGCTACTCCGAATGTGTTCCGGTTTCTTCGTAGACGACCCCCTCTTGAAGTTTTTGCCCAGTCGCAATTCACAGTTCGTGGCGATCAACTTAGTGAAACCTATAGTTTTTTGTGTCAGGCATTTCAGGGCGAACTTGACGCCGTCACGGTGCACTTTTCAGAACCGGTTGGAAATCTTGATTGGTCAATTCTTTCTGATAATGAGACAACGACTATTGCTCGTCGTCTCAATACCACCGAGTCAAATGTTGGTGCAGAGTCGGATAGCACAGAAAGGTCCTTGAAAGAGTCCTGGTTGGTCGAATTGAATCCTCCGGTAACAGGGGCGGTCACTCTGAGAGCAACTGGAAAACAACAGTTTAAAGAACAGACTGCTCTTCCTCTGGTGTGGGTTGAATCAGCAGTTGCGACACAGGGTCGTATCAGTATTCAAGCTGCCCGCGGAAGCCGCCCCTCAGTACTCAATCATTGTCTTGTTCAACTGCCACCTTTGGCAGATCAGTCAATATTGCCAATTCAGTCAGTTGTCGAGTTACTGTACGACGGATCGACTTTAGCCCAAACGGGGCCTTCTGTAGAAATTCTACCGGCTCCTGATAGCGTTCAGTCTGTTGCCCGCGCTTGGGTGTGGAGAGAGAGTTCGCGGGTGCGATGTTATGCATCTGCAAATGCGGAGTATGAAACAACGTTTATTATCGAAAATGATGGTAGGCAAAGTGTTACCGTGAGTTTGCCAGAGGGCCATCGCCTAATCGGGTTAGAGGTACAGGGCGAATCCATACCTCTGCAGTCATCGAACGTTCGAGAGTTTCCTGTCTATCTGCCAAGTGGCCGTCAACGAGTTTTTGTAACCGTGCATACAGCTGTTGTGGCTGATTTTTTTCAAGGGATTTGGAAGTTGTCTTCTGTTGTGCCAGCGGTTGATGCCCCAACACTTACTCGGGAAATGCAGCTGGATCTCCCAAAGAATGTACGGCTGGTTGAAGTTCCGTCCGGATACACAGAAATTTTTCAGCAGGATACTGACTGGGTCGAAAGGCTTTCTGGACTGTCTCAACGAGAGTCGTGGTTCGCAAAGACGAGCCTCCGCGCTGCTTCATCTACATTCAACTCACGATGGTTTGTTCCAACGAGTGGACGATACCAGCCAAGATTTTTTCTGCTGGTTAATCGATGGTTGTTGGCTGTGTCAGCTCTTGGTGTTGCTGCCGCTGCAACGTTGTTGTCATTAGCTTTTTTTTGGAGGAGTGCATGGTTGCTGGTTGCCAGTGTTGTGGTTGCTTCAGTAGCTGCGTTGTGGGTGCCTTCACCGTTTGATCTGATAGCTCGTGCAAGCTTATGGGGAATTCTTGCTGCTGCTGGTTTTCGTATTTGGATATATGGGCGTGCAAAGAAGCAGATGTCTTTTGTGTTTCTTGTATGCATGTCCTCAGGAGTGTGTTCCTATGGTAGTGAGGTGCCTGTGCAGGTGTTTCTTACCCCAGTTGATGGAGAAACAACGGCTCTGGTTCCGGAGCCACTTTACAGAGTGTTAGCTGGAACAGGGGCATCCCAGTCTTCTGGAGTGCACATTTTGAACTCAAGAATTGAGTTGCCATCGGCTCCTGGTTCGGCTACTCAGAACGATGATGAAGTTTGGCGTTTAAAGCTCTTGGTGCAAACTGATTCAGCTGACGTGCTTTTGCTTGATCAGTCAGCTGCAGGAGGTCGTTTTGGTGATGAGCCGTTTCTTCTTGATGGAGGGTCGTTAAGTGCGTCGTTGTCTGCTGATCGTAAACAGGCACGTCTATTACTTCCAGCCGGAGGAAGGCATAGCCTTGTTATTCCGTTGGAGCCTGTAAGAACACGAAGGGGTGATGTAGAGGCTTGTGAGATTTGCCTTCCGAGGTCTCCACAGACCGTGGTCGCGATGATGCCTTCTGCCGAAATGGCTAATTCGCGTGGGCAGCGTAGAGGATTTCAGTGTGAATGGTCGACTGGTCAGGGAATCTTTCAGCCAGCGCAAGAGACAGTGTCTCTCGATTCACGGCTGCAGAGTTTCAGGGTTCCTCCTGCCGACCGTCTACGAGTTATTCAACCTTTGGATCGCAAAGAGACTTTGACAATAAGGGTCCCTGAATCGGAAAGCAGAAATCAGATGTCATGGACACCGAATGGCATCGTCTTAACGGCGGAATTCATGATAGATGGGGGTGATGCAATACTGCCGACATTCTGGATTCAGGCAGACCCTCGCCTTGTTCTCGATCAAGGACAAGAAAAAGTTGATGCACCTCACATAACGGGTGAATTTGAAGTGCAGTCATTAGGGCGAGGTATCTACAGAGTCGATCGTACTGAGCCCAGCAGAGAGAAGATAACGTTTCAGATGGTATTTCGTATGCCATTGATAAATCATATCGGCAAATATGAGTTGCCGTATGCGTGGATCCGAGGAGTTGGACGGGATACTCGTGAGTCAGTATTGGTTGGTAACCCAGGCATTTCATACAACGTGCAGTTTCCTGAGGCAGTAGCTCCTCCGCAGGTAAATGAACTTGGGGATGGGACTTTGCAATGGGTTACCGAACTCATAGAAAGTGTCAACGAGTCGTTCTCTGAAGATAGTTCCACTGACTTTTCTGGAGATGGGGTCGACGTAAGTCGTCAGCCTTTTGTCTTGCGGAGACAGACGGCATATGTAGAGGTAAATCGCGAGCAAACGCCTTTACGTGGGACGCAGATAGAAGAAATAGTAGAGGGTGTCGATAAGAATCACCTGGTTTTTGAAGCTACGATTGATTCAAGTCAAACAGCCTGGATCAAGGATCGTGTCAGTATTCCGGACGGTTATCGGCTTGAGTCCTGTCAAGTATTCGAGAACAAAAAAGTGAGCACCAGTTCTCAGAAAGAACGGCCACTGGACATTTTCTTGCTGAAAGAAAAGCAGAACGTTTACAGGGTAGTTCTTCAGCAACCCCGTTCGGGAATTTTTCTTTTACGGGTTCAGGCAACTAGCAATGCTCGTCTTCCGAGGAAAGGGGTTTTGCCTCTCGTGCAATCAGCTTCCGCCGTTGGCTTCCCCTATTCAGTGATCTGGAGAGATGTTGGTCAGCGAGACAATATTACGATTTTTGATGATCAGCACGTTTCAGAATTGGGTATGGCTCAAGAAAAACTTCTCGATGAGAGTAGTCGTGGTCTGCTTGCGATGCGACTTTCAGAGAAAAACCAGAGTGATGTGTGGCGTGTTGAATTGCCTTCGGACGATCCAATATGGCTATATCAGAGCGATATAAAGCCACAACAAGCACTGGTGGAACGTCCAGAATCGGTACTTACTAATACCGATGTTGAGCCAATAGCCGTAGTTGATTCTTCTCTCGCTGTGCCGCTCATTGACATCGAAGTGATTGTCGATGAGCGTGGTCGGATTTCAGGAGTTTGTTGTATTGAACTACCAAGGACGGCCTCTGAAGTGCGGGTTCGAGTACCAGCAGGATTTCGTGTTTATGAAATGTTGCTAGATGGTCAGCAAATTCAGCCACAGAGGCCCCGTCGTGACAGTTCGTCGGAAGTTTGGGCTGTGCCCGTAGGGGCAGATTCCTGGCCACACGAATTGGTCTTTGTGTTCGTTGGGGAATTCGAGACCACAACAATGAAAGGGGAGCCAGTGTCTTTGGCTTTGCCTAGCGTGGTTGGCATGCCTGTTGAGAAAGTTTTGTGGACAATCAATCATCCCAGAAGCCGGGTGATACGGTTTGCTGGGCTTGGAGACGTGCTGAACGAGAATGAGTCACGTGAAATAAGGATGAATGTACAAACAGAAATTGACGAACTCATCGCCACTATTTCGCCTGCACTTCCCAAGGGGGTAGGGACACGATTGAACGAATTTCGTCTGAGTCGACGAAAGCAATACGGTGTTCCGCCACTAGAAGATTGGGTGAGCAGCGCACCCGGAATGTCTGGAGTTGGTTCGACCGCAAGACAATTCAGTTCAACATTTCTCACAAGCAGTCGGTGGAAAAAACTGATTATACAGCCACAAACAACTCGTGCAGCTGTAACGATTCGGTTTGCCGCCCCGCCCCTTTCAAGGGCCGGACGTGCCGTTGCAACGCTTGTAGTTTTAGTCCTTGGAGTGTGGGGATGTTGGGGAATTGTAAAATTTGCTGACGAGATGCTCTCACTCGCTAATCGGTGGTGGCCAGCTATTGCGTGCGTTCTCGCTGTTGGCTGGATTATTTACCGTGAACCAGCCTGGCCTGGGTTTATGCTTTTGCTTCTGAGTGCAGGAGCGGGGCTTGGGCGACTGATTCAAGTGTATACGAGGCTTGATCTTAACTCCTTGGCCGTTGATCAGCCTACTGTGCAGTATGGAGCAGGACACGGCGTGAGTGTTTCGTCATCAACACAAATCGTCGGCAGCGTGAATGAGTCATCAACGATTACACACTATGAATCGGAGAAAGGAGCAGGGCCTGGGCCCTAGCTTTTGACTCTCAACCACCTGAGTTAAATTTATAAGCCGAGTTGGTGGGATCGAAGTCGGCGTCTGTGAAGCCATTGTTCACTTTGACATTCATGTAGGTGTATTCTTCCATAAGGATCGGTTGGCCTCCCTGCTCTTTAGGCCAGTCATATGCTTCATAGCGAATGGGAATAAGATATTCGTCATCCATGTAGACTCGAGCGAGGTGAAAACGGAAGTTTCGTCGAGGTACTGGATGGACAACCTGAATGCAGGTGCAGACCCTTCCATTTACTTTTGCTTCAGGGAAAAAATTAACATCACACTCGCCGAATTGCTTGTCATGTTGAGCAACCTCGACAAGTCGCTCTGCAAGGTTCTCGACACCAATCTCTGTAATTGGATATCGGTTGCCCTGCATTGCGAGCATGCTCTGTGGTTTGAGAGAAACCGTGCCGACCATTGCACGTACCCCACTACCCGCATGGGCTAGCATGTTCCCATCATTCTTGCCATCAGAATAAATGACCTCTTGTCCCTTTACTGCTTCTGGAGCCAGGAAGTAGAGATAAACACTAAAGGGCTCATGTCGAATTTTTGCAAACATGTATTCATGCGGCTGAAGTTCGCCCCCGATACGCTCTCTTTTGACAACTGTGCATGAGTAGTCTTTTATATTAGCCCGAAGGTTATTAAGGCCTTTGGCAGCGAGAGCCAGAGCAGGTTCCAGAGGGTGCTCACCTTGACCGGTATTGGATACTGCCTCGCCGGCGTTGATATTACCTTGCGCCGTGTCTCCGTTTGGTATTAATCCTACCTGGCTTCCTGGAGTTTCTTGAGCCTTCAGGCCACCCAGAAGAACACTGCAGAGTAGCGTCCATGCACATACGCCACAAAGAGTTTTATGGCTAAGGGAAAAATGTTTTGTTGTGGTTGCTTTGATCGCAGTCATCCCTGATCTGCTCATGGCTTGCTCCTCTTATCTGGAATGGTCGGTGAACTTTTCATGCCGACCTGCCGCTGAAGAGCGGCAAAATAATGATTTACCAATCCTTTTACGTTATCGCAATGAGGGCATGTACTTCATTTGAGAGATCGCTTTTGTATGGCTGATTCGTACAAACAGAATGATCCAACAAACTCTTGCAAGCCGCAAAAATACAATTCGTAACCTACAAGGAGAAGTTAGCGATCCGTCGAGGTGTGGGAAATGGCAAAAACACCTGTTTTGAGACGTTTTTATCGAACTCTCAAGATTTCGCGTATCATTTAGTCCGGCTGTTTACCGTACTCTCTCCTTGGTCGCTACTTTTACATGCAATCTCGCCACCCATTAATTACTGCATCGCCGTTTGAGGTGTACAGGATTGTGTCTCGTCCCTTTTACGAGAACACGTACGTTCTCACGCAGGCAGGGTCTTCGGACTGTCTAATCGTAGACCCTGGCTTTGAGCCCGATGCTGTCATCGAAGTCATTGACGACCACGAGTTTGATCCAATAGCAATTGTGCTGACGCACGGCCATTCAGATCATATTGCAGGTGTTTCTTCTATGAAGCAGCGATGGCCCTCGGCTCCTGTTCTTATAGGTCATGGTGATGCTGCAAAACTTACCGATCCAGTTGCAAATCTTTCAGCTGGATATGGCATTGATGTAAAGAGTCCCCCTGCAGACACCTTCTTGTGTGAGGATGAGGATTTACGGGTAGGCGCATTTTGCGCGACTGTTGCAGAGATTCCTGGTCATTCCGTCGGCCATATTGTTTTCTGGTTTGCGACTGATCCAATCCTTGTGCTTGCCGGTGATGTATTGTTTCGTGAAGGTGTTGGTCGAACGGATTTTCCCGATGGCGATTTCTCGTCACTTGCAACAGGAATTCAAAACAAGCTTTACAATCTGCCAGATTCTGCAATTGTTTTGCCTGGTCATGGTGAGCCAACGACAATTGGTCACGAGAAAAAACATAACCCATTCGTCTCTCTTCCTTAGCTCTTTTTCATTGTCTCATCCCCCGACTCCATCTACCCCTTTATGCTTGCCCCTGCTGATATGCCAACACCATCGCTCGACCAATCAGGTAACCGGTCGACATTATGTAGAATAACCGGTCTCGGTTTAGCCGGCTTGGCACGTCTGCTGGCGGGGGCAAGTATTCGCTGGATCGCGAGTCAGCCAGATACATGCCAAAGGGTATACTTTGCCAATCATACGAGCCATCTCGATGCGCTTCTAATCTGGGCGTCGTTGCCGCGATTAGTTCGGGAAATAACTCGTCCGGTAGCGGCTAAAGATTATTGGTCTCGCGGTGCTTTGAGGAGGTGGCTGGCCGAAGAAGTGTTCAATGCAATTCTGATTGATCGAACAGATATTAAAGTTCATCAGAGTCCGGTTGATCTTATGTTGCGTCAGGCGGGGAGTACGAGATCTCTTATTGTTTTCCCTGAGGGTAGCCGAAGCACAACCGGTGAGATTGGTGATTTTAAAAGTGGGCTCTATTATCTTGCGAAAAAACGTCCAGAAATCGAATTGATACCTGTTCATATCGACAATCTTAATAGAGTGCTGCCGCGTGGAGAATTTTTACCCGTGCCCTTACTTTCCTGCATTAGCTTTGGTCCTCCGCTTTGGTTAGAGCGAGACGAAGCCAAGCTAGACTTTCTAGCACGAGCGCGTAGGGCAGTCTTAGCTTTGAAGGAATAGAAAAGTGGCAGTACTGATACACGGTGCCAATGCCAGAAAGGGTGCTTCCTGAGTGAATGATATTCGTACCATTGCCTTAGTTGCGGGCGTACTCCTTTTACTATCCGTAGTAACAGGGGTAGGGCAATTTCTTAAACGTCATCCGGACCGGGGTATTGATGCTGCTGCAGTGCGGACATTTAATATGCGAATTCGCGGATGGTGGGTTTTATGTACGGTTTTGGCTGCTGCTTTCTGGCTTGGGTCCACTGCTACCGTCACCCTGTTCGGATTCGTTTCTTTTTGGGCATTGCGAGAGTTCATTACGCTCACCCCGACTCGCAAGGGTGATCACAGAGCGCTGTTCTGGGTGTTTTTTCTTTTCACGCCCCTCCACTATGTGCTTGTCGGGCTCAACCGATACGACATCTACAGTGTGTTTCTCCCTGTTTATGCGACGTTATTTGTTCTGGCCAGGGCAGCGGTAGCTGGTGACTACAAGCGATTTCTTGAGCGAACAGCAAAAATTCAAGCGGGTCTTGTTGTATGCGTGTACTGCTTGTCATTCGCACCAGCTCTCCTCGAACTTCAAGTCGATGGAGCGACTGAGCGTGCAGTTGAATTAGGGAGTCGTGATGCAAACTTTCGGCTGCTGTTCTTTTTGATTCTACTCGTCCAGTTTGCGGACTGTATGCAGTATGTATGGAGTAGAATGTTGGGCCAGAGATTAGTTGCTGCTGCAGTCAGTTCCAATCGAACATGGGAAGGCCTGCTCGGCAGTGCAACAAGTACGGCGCTTCTTGCAGCAGTGCTGTGGTGGGCGGCACCACCATTTCAGCCATGGCAGGCAGCGATCGTTGGGCTGGTCGTCGCAGTCATGGGATTTGCAGGCGGTATGACAATGTCAGCCATCAAGCGAGACCGGGGCGTGAAAGATTATGGAACGCTTGTGGTCGGTCATGGTGGCGTGCTTGATCGTATTGATTCGATCTGTTTCGCAGCGCCGGTTTTTTATCACATGACAGTGCTAGTTATTGGTGGCTAGTTACTATTAGTTTTCCGTTCAATGCGTTGAGCTCGCTGAACATAAATCGATTGCCGTGCTGCCGTTGCGGAAATCCGATCTCTTGTGGGTTGGTTCACGTTTGATCCATCAGGACTTTGTCCGCGAGCGGTCCGTGCGATGTTTTGAACTTGAGGAATCGCAGCAGCAACAGACGCTGGTGGAGCAGGGCAGCCACGTTTCACCCATTCCAGCCAAACGGTTTGCAGTTTGCCAATATCTTCAATTCCATAATATTGACTCAAGGACTGAGGCCAATCGCTACTTGCTAAACCGTCACCTACGAAATGAATGTATCGTTTTCTACCACCTCGCTCTATCAGGTAGCGAGCAAGCGAGTAGCCTTGCGAGTAAAGTGGAAGTACATCTGCCGGGTATTCTTTCATGGCAAACATTTCGGGAAATGAAATCCCTCTACCTGTTCGTAGGAACTCGATGAGTAGTCTGTGTTGTCGGGCTCTTTCTACCGGATGTTCTACGGTAGTGCAGGCACCCTCATCAGCCCATCGTGGTAGTGGTTGACGGAAGTGACTTGCGAAAATTGTATGAGTGACTTCATGTGGGAGGACAGAATCAAGAATCCGTTCTTCACTGCCTTGAATCGTCATGGTCCAGTTGAAGACTTCACCTCGATCGAATACGAAGCTTGTCGCACCACCTGCACCAAGTGTTGGGGCTACTTCTGCGGTGATTGGACATGGCTGACTCCACCGAGGAAGAGGTTGTCCAATCCACTCTATGGCAAGGTCGTGGCGATACTGTTCGGCAGCATCACCAATCTTCTGTGCTAACTGTGGAGTGGGGGCTTCAACGACAAAGTTTGCTGTTCTATAGCCTGCCGCAAATAGAGTATTTGCAGGGAGGATAAAAGCCGCGAGCGATCCGAGGAGAAAAATTCTTCTTTCAAGTTTTCCAAACTGCATGTATTCACCACTTGGGAGACGGTGTCATCTGCATTCATGATGATGACGAGAAGTCGGACGGTAGCGGTGGAGAGAAGACGAGGCCAGAGCGATTTTATCCCCGGAATCTATTCGGCAGGAATCAGTCTCGGCCATGCTAGCTGGAGCTGGTTTGCTTGGGGGATTTCGAGGGTTGTACCCGGTGATAGCGACACTCGGGGCTCAAGAGCTTTATTCCATGCGAAAAGGCTTCGGTAATAACGGCCATCACCGTAGGCGGTCTCTGCTAATTGCCACCAGGAATCACCCTCTTGCACGTCATAAAGCATACCTGGTGAAAGCTTTTTCATTGGTTTTGTGATAGCTGTTTGAGGTGGTGAATTGGCGATGGGTAGGGACTGTGGAGGCAACTGTGAATTGACGTTATCTACAGCTGTTGCTGATGGTGCTTCAGGAAGTGTTTCTACTGCGGTCGGTATCTGCCATGGAGCGTTCTTGTTTTCAATATCCGGAAATTGCTTCACGCCTGACTCCTGCGAGTCGAGGGCAGGAGTTTCGTCGACTGCTTCAAGCGCGGGGGGGTCATCAATTTTCATCGCTGGAAGAGAAAAGTCTTCTTGATCGGCTTGCTCAAACGAGGGTTCAAAGCTTGCCTCAATGTTTTGAAATCGCGTCTGTGTTTGTGTCGTATCACTGATGGTAGCTACGCGCTGTAGCGGCCTCTTTTCCGGGCTCGGGGTAAGGTCAGGAGGAGGAACTGTTTCAGCAAAGGGATTAAAACTGAGTGTATGAATATCCGGACCAGCGCCCTCTGGGGGGCGTGGAATGAATAGCCGTAGAGCAAGTGCAGTCACAAAAATTCCTGCTAGAAGACCGAGTAACGACAGAAGGAATTTGGATTCACGTCCCATTCAAAGTCCGCACGAATAAGATACGATCAGCGGCTGCGTGCTTCGCAGCTCTTGGTTTTCTTAAGGGCAGTGATTCTGCTGAAAGTGTGCGGGTGTTGCTAGAGCGGCAGGGAAAGAAAAACATTGTTTGCAAACGGAGTTGCTATTGCCGAAAAATATCGAAAATAGCCTATTCGCATGTCAAAATGGGAAGACCGCGTAACATTCTACCCACGGAGTGCTTTTCATATTCGTTCCGCAGCCCGGAGTCTCGCTGACCGAGACCGACGATTTAGAGCGACTTCATCTGCCGTAGCCTCAACCGGTGATTTCGTAAGGCAGTTCCAGGTTTGTGGGCTGCGAAAAGCTGTCTTTACAAGCCGGTCTTCGAGTGAATGGAATGAAATAACAACCAGCCTGCCCCCAGGTTTTAAACGAGTAGGTATTCGTTCAAGTGCAATTTGCAGAGACTTAAGTTCTTCGTTTACTGCAATTCGAAGTGCCTGAAAAGTGCGAGTCGCTGGATGTATTCTTTTTTGATGCGTTGCTTGACGAGGTATGGCGGACGCTACAAGTTTGGCGAACTCTCTGGCCGATTCTACTGGCTCCCGCTCCCGGGCGTGCGCAATGCGTCTCGCGATTCGGCGGCTGTGTCGTTCTTCTCCAAATTCATAAATAAGGTTTGCAAGCGTTTCTGGTCGGAGTCGGTTTATAAGCCTCCATGCGGGTTCCCCTTCCGTTGGATCAAATCGCAGATCAAGTGGTCCATCAGAGTCAAATGAAAACCCTCTTTCACGGTCGGCCAGTTGATCACTTGAAATGCCGACATCCAGAAGCATGCCATCAATACTTTCAACCTCTACTGCATCGAGAACCTCAGGGAGATTACAAAAGTTTGCCTGGGCAAATCGAATCGGGAGATTCGTGAGTTCTTTTGCACCACGTTCAATTGCAGAGGGATCCCGGTCAATAGCAATGACCTTCCCTGTTGGTCCAACGGTTTCTGCAAGCAGTCGTGTGTGCCCTCCGCCTCCGAGTGTTCCATCAACAACTGTCATCCCCGTAGCGAGATTCAGGAATGACAGCGACTCCTTCACCAGAACGCTGGTATGGAGGCTTGTTGAAGAGTGTCGTTGGGTAGAGTTTGAGTTGTGCACGTCGCCAGTTTAACCATTCCGAGCAGTTCGTTTTTTGGGTACCTTTATAAGCATGACAGGTTCAGCAGATTTAAATACAGCCGATTTTTATGACTACGACCTTCCCGAGTCATCTATTGCCCAGGAACCACTGGCGGATCGTGCTGCTGCTCGGCTGCTTGTTTTGGACCGGGCATCGCAATCTATTCGACATATGAATATTTGTGATTTGCCTAAGATCCTCGCACCAAACGATCTCATGATAGTAAACGATTCACAGGTTGTACCGGCCCGCCTGCATGGACGGCGGGCTGAAACAGATGGGCGTTGGGAGGGCCTCTTTTTAGCAGAAGTTGTTGGGGACGATGGACGTCGGCTTGTGCGTCTGTTGTCTAAGACGCGGGGAACCTTGCGCGTTGGTGAACGAATTATAATAATGGGCAAAGATGGTGGAGATCAGGCAGTTCTTGAACTTGTTGCGCGTGATGTGGGAGGGACCTGGTTATTCGATCCATGTTCAGACGAGCCGATACTCGATCTTCTGTCACGAGTTGGCCGGGTTCCTCTGCCTGGATATATTCGGGAGGGGGTAGCCCGGAGTGAAGATGTTGAGAGATACCAGACAGTCTTTGCGGAACGGCCGGGGTCAGCTGCGGCACCGACGGCAGGCCTGCACTTCACGCCTGCGCTCTTGCGAGAACTAAAGAGCAGGGGTGTAAAGCGTGCAGAAGTTACTTTGCATGTTGGGATCGATACATTTCGGCCTATCGGCACGAAAAAAATTGACGAGCATGCAATGCACTCTGAGTGGTGTGCTGTTTCGGATAAAACGGTAGCAGCGATTCGTCAAACTCAGCGGCTTGGTGGAAGAGTCGTGGCCGTCGGCACGACAGCCGTTCGGTCTCTTGAAACTGCTGCTCAGGCTGGAGCAGCCGAGTCATTTGTTGGTGCAACAGACTTATATATTCGTCCCGGATATTCTTTTTGTGCAGTGGACGTCATGCTGACGAACTTTCATATGCCGAGAACGACCTTGATGGTTCTTGTGAGCGCGTTTGCTGGCCATGATCTTATTAGGCGCGCGTATCAAGAAGCAGTTCGGACTGGCTATCGATTTCTGAGTTACGGCGATGCAATGCTGATTTTGTAGTGCAAAAATGTCAGTCAGAGTTTTCTTCAGAAGTCTCCGTAAAACTTTCCGCTGGTCGTTGTATGATGCAATGAGAAATACGGATAAAAACAGTTCCCTATTTGAATCATGAAAAGGAGTTACGCTCGTGTCCTCTCTACCTCAGGAAGATGTTTTGGTGGTGCCTCGATCCGTATTGGAGCAGGCTGGGTTGTTTCAGGGATTTTGTGGAGACGTTGAAAAATACCTTCCGATTCTTCTTGATCCCAATCAAACACTCTGGATGCCACGCGAGCAAGCAGAAGAGGATCCATCATTTAAGCAGCTGATCCCATACTGCCTGCTCGCATGGCCTGATCCAAATGGAGTGACACAGTTTTTTTCCTACACGCGCGGTGGTGGACAGGGAGAAGCACGACTCCGGGCCAAGCGGTCTATTGGTGTTGGCGGTCATATCGCCAGTACTGATGGGGAGTATGGCGATAATGCGTCATATGAGGCTGGTATGTTACGGGAGCTCAATGAGGAAGTTGCAATCAGCGGAGATTTTGCAAGCCGATGCGTGGGGCTTATCAACGACGATGCTACTCCTGTTGGGAGCGTGCATCTCGGGATTGTCCATGTACTTGAGTTACAAGTCCCCGAGGTGGAATCTCGTGAGGCCGACCTACTCGAGTGCGGATTTCAATCATCTGAGAAGTTACTCGCCGAGCGCAAGCAGTTTGAAACGTGGTCTCAGATTGCTCTAGATGCGGTTGAAGCTGGCGTTCTTGCGTAAATTATCGAACCAAACATCATGGGTGCGGTCATACAGATTTGGTAAGGAATATTCAGTGATGCCCGACAATGGTCCTGTCTATCTGGATAACCATGCAACCACTCGAGTCGATCCCGACGTGGTTCAAACAATGCTTCCGTGGTTTACAGATACCTACGGAAATGCAGGCAGTGGTACGCATGCAATGGGGGTGGAGGCACGTGACGCTGTAGAGACAGCAAGGCAACGTGTGGCACAAGTGGTTGGAGCGACACCTCAAGAGATTATTTTTACGAGCGGAGCTACTGAAAGTATCAATCTGGCGATGGTTGGCGCAGTAAGCCGTCAGTCAATAAAACAGTGCATTGTCCCTGAAACAGAGCACGCAGCTGTTCTCGATGTAGCCGACCAACTAGAGCGGCAAGGCTTGTCTGTCTGTCGTTTACCAGTAGCAACAAAAGACAGTAAAGCTCCAGGTGCTCTTGATCTTGAGCATCTCGATGAGATGATTTCCTCGGGGCCAGTTCTTGTTTCAATCATGTTTGCGAATAATGAAATGGGTTTCGTGTATCCAATTTCTGATATTGCTGACATTGTGCATGCTCATGGGGCTTTGCTTCATGTGGATTGTGCGCAGGCAATTGGGAACTGCTCTTTGAACGTCACTGCACTTGGTGCTGACTTAGCCAGTTTCTCAGCTCACAAGTGTCATGGCCCAAAAGGTGTTGGTGCTCTGTATGTTCGGCGTCAACAACGAAATGTGCGAATTGACCCACAGGTTTTTGGAGGTGCACAGGAACGTGGTATTCGAAGTGGAACGCTTAATGTACCCGGCATAGTTGGAATGGGGCGTGCCTTTGAACTTGCAAATGAAAGGCTGGATGTGGCAATAAGTCATATGGGTGATTTACGTACAAAACTTTGGAACCTGCTATTGAAATATGTTCCAGGCATACAATTGAATGGTCCGGCGATTGAATCCGGTTTACGACTCCCCAATAACTTGAACATTCGTATTCCGGGAATTGATGGGGCGACTCTTCTTGCAGAATTGTCTCGAACTGGAGTGGCAGCGAGTTCTGGTAGCGCATGCTCGAGTGAACAGCCAAGACCAAGCCATGTCTTACGTGCCTTGGGGTTATCTGAGGAAGAAGCTCGTCAGAGTATCCGTTTTGGGGTCTCACGAATGACCTCAGTAGAGCAGATAGAGGTGGCAGCAGAGAGGCTGAAAGCAGCGGTTGAGTCCCTTGGCCATGTATAGTTCGTATTCGATTTTCCTGCGTAACCGCTAGAAAGTACCGCCATGGAGTCAACTTCTGACTGTATCAGTGCACCGGCCTTTGCCGCCAATCAGGACCGGGATAAACTAAATTCAGATGGTTAAGGGCATTCTCGCGACTCATCGAATGGTAGAATTCGTCCGGTGAAAGCCGCTTGTCGTGGCTGTCGTGGTTCTTGAAACAACTCGCAAACTCCTACGGAGACTTTTACAATGTCGATTACGCTTACTGAAAAGGCAGCCAGCGAAGTCAAGAAAATCATTACAGATCAGAAACTCGAGGACGGTACAGTTCTTCGCGTCGGCGTTGCCGGAGGTGGTTGTAGTGGGTTTCAGTATTCACTTGGTTTTGATACTCAATTCGACCCAAAAGCTGACTCGAAAACTGACCAGCATGGCATATCGGTTGTGGTGGACAAAAAGAGTGATCTTTTTCTTGATGGGACAACACTCGATTTTCACGAGGGAATTGATAAACGAGGCTTCACCTTCAATAACCCAAATGCCACGAAAAGCTGCGGTTGCGGCAGTTCGTTCCAGGCCTGATCAACTATCGCGGTAAGCTGCAGAGGAGGTCCGGTGGCGGCCGAAAAAGTTTTTATTGTCGGGATTGGTGATGATGGCATCGAGGGGATGACCGCCCATGCCGTGAAAATTGTTGAATCAGCCAGTATTTTGTTAGGCCCGGACTCATGCAGTCCCCTGCTGTCTAAAGACATGCAGGGGCGGCTTGAAATCGTCTCGAGTCTTGAGGAGTTGGTTGACCGCATAGAGGGATCTGATGGCCAGCAAAAGATTGTTGTTTTGGCATCAGGGGATCCACTTTTCTATGGGACGGCACGCTATGTTTGTGCCAAACTCGGAAAAGAGAGATTCGAAGTTGTTCCTCATGTAAGTAGCATGCAACTTGCATTTGCCAGAGTTAAGGAGAGTTGGGAAGACGCCTACCTGGCCAGCCTTTCTGGGTTAACGGTTATTGATCGTGTTATCGACAAGATTCGTATGGTCGATACTGCGGGTCTTTTCACAAGTGAAAAATGGCCTCCGAATGCTGTCGCTGAAGTTCTCCTTGAGCAGGGAGTGACAGGTCTCCAAGCATATGTTTGTGAAAACCTTGGCTCGCCGGATGAGCGAGTAACACAAGGTTCACTACAGGAGATTTCCAAAGAATCGTTTGGGCCTTTGAACGTTATGATCCTTATTCGTCCGAGTGGATTAACTGAACCGCCAAGTAAGGCGGGCAGACGTCTGTTCGGAAACTCTGATGAGCTTTTCCTGCAGTCGCGTCCGAAGAGGGGTCTACTTACTCCAAAAGAAGTCCGCAGTCTGGCTCTTGCTGAACTCTCGTTATGCTCCACGAGTACTGTGTGGGACGTTGGGGCAGGTAGCGGTTCATTGGCTATTGAGGCCGCAAGGCTCGCCCCGAGCGGTTCTGTCTTTGCCATTGAGATGGATACCGATGACCATCAGTTGATCGAAGAAAATGCCGTGAGATTTGGTGTCAGTAATCTGCAAGCTATTTTGGGCCAGGCTCCAGAGGCTTGGAGTGATCTTCCAGACCCCGACAGTATTTACGTTGGGGGGAGTGGTCGTGCGGTTAGTTCACTTGTCGAACAGGCTTGGGAGCGTCTGAAGCCTGGAGGTCGTTTAGTAACCAGTTGCAATAGCATTGAAAATCTTGCTGCGGTTCATGCTCTACTGCGAAGTCGTTCAGACGACGCCGGATACTGGATGGTCAATATCGCCCGTGGCATAGAGCAAATGGATCGTATTCGTTTCGAGGCGATAAATCCGAACTTTCTTATGGCGGCGACGAAGGCGGGGTAGGGTGTGACCGACCAACTTCCTGAGCCACTTGATGCTATCGCTGTTGGTGCGCATCCCGATGATGTTGAAATTGGTTGTGGAGGCACGCTCGCAAGATTAGCTTCTCAGGGGTTTCGGGTAGGTATTGTTGATATCACGGATGGTGAGCCCACACCACGATCGAGTGGTCCAGAAGAGCGGCTTGCTGAAGCAACAAAAGCTGCTGGCGTGCTCGGTGTTGTGCATCGTGAACAACTGGGGTTTCCGAATCGAAGGCTCTTTGACTGTTTTGAAGTTCGGGTAGCTCTTGCAAAAATTTTTCGTCGATACCGTCCGCGCTTGGTTCTTGGAATTGGTGACAAGACACCGATGGCTTCACCTGACCACGCCCAGGCTATGGCGATAACAGAGGCAGCTGTTTTCTACTCTCGATTGACGAAATGGGACGATGTCTTTGATCATCTGCCTGTTCATACAGTTCCCAGTCTCCTGAGCTATTTTCTGTTTGCGGGAGTTGCTGATCTTCCAGCAGGCCATTGGCCTCTTATCGTTAATATTGACGGTCACTTGGAGCAGAAATTGAAAGCGGTTCGGTGCTACGATTCTCAGTTTCCTCCTGAAAAAGCAAGCGTTTTTACGCGAGTGGAGGCATTCTCTAAAACTGTGGGGTGCCTTGGTGGGTGCGATGAGGGAGAACTGCTTGCCGGAAGCCGCATCCCCTGCACAGCAGACCTCCTGAGTCTATTGTAAATGTACATTGATCACAGCCATCGGTTTATTACCTCTACGAACTCAACAAGAAGAGCCTCATGACTCAATCTGAGCAAATCGAGACCAAGCCTTGGATGCGATGGGTTCTCTATACGGCTGGTGTCTACAACATCGCATGGGGTGGGGTTGCAATCCTTTTTCCGCTCTGGGTATTCCGGGCTACCGGAATGGAACCGCCTCACTACCCTGAGTTCTGGCAATGCATCGGTATGATTGTCGGGGTTTATGGCATCGGATATCTTATTGCAGCTTCTGATCCGATTCGCCACTGGCCCATTGTATTTGTGGGCTTTCTAGGCAAAGTTCTTGGCCCAATAGGATTTGCTGAGGCACTTTGGTCTGAAAGGCTTCCGTTGGCCTTCGGTTTGAATATTGTCACAAATGATTTGATTTGGTGGATTCCATTTTCTCTCATCCTATCTACTGCTTGGAAAGCTCGTGGCCGCTCTACAAACTGATCAATCTTCTGGCGAATACGACATTGTTGTTGTTGGGGCTGGAATTGCTGGCCTCATGGCATCTTGCTATCTAACCAAATCTGGCTACCGGGTAAGAGTTTTAGAGAAATCGCGTGGAGTTGGTGGTCGAATGGCAACCCGCCGGATTGGTGAAGCCGTCTGTGATCATGGTGCCCAATATTTTTCCGTCAAGGGAAGAGCGTTTGGAAGTGTTGTCTCCGAAGCACAAGACACCCTTGCTGTTATGCCATGGTGTGATTTGTTTCCGCGGTCAGAAACAGCCGATGGTCCAGCTATCGACCCACTTGATGAAGTTGGGCACGCCCGTTGGAGAGGTGCTCATGGCATGACAAGTCTTCCAAAGTATCTTGCGGGGACACTGCCCGAAGCGGTGAAAACGGGAGTACGTGTTCGTTCCGTGGGTGTTCAAGACAATGCAGTCCATGTGTCCTGTGAAAACGATGAAATGGTTGTGGGCCGTGCCGCTTTGCTCACTGCCCCTGTTCCACAAGCTGTCGAAGTATTTCACGCTGGTGGACTGCAACCTCCCGTTGTCGATCCACAGGTGTGGGAAATGCTTTCGTCAGTAGAGTATTCTCCCTGTTTCTCACTCATGCTTCGCTTAGCGAAGCCAAGCCTATTACCCGATCCTGGCGGTCTTGAAGTCTGTTCTGGTCCGGTTGCCTGGATTGCTGACAACTCTTTAAAAGGAATATCCCCAGTGCCGAGCCTTACGGTTCAGGCAACTGCTGAATTTAGTAGGGATCACTTCGATTCTGATCCGAGGCAGGTAGAAGACAAACTCATAGAAGCAGTACGTTGTTGGATTGACGGGACAACTTCTAATGAGGTTCAGGCGAGTTCGCTACAGCGTTGGAAATATGCCTTTCCCGTTTCACCGCTCAAGACGCCAATGATTGCGGTGCAGAATAAGCCGCCAGTCGTTTGTTGTGGCGATGCATTTGGTGGTGGTCGTGTTGAGTCTGCAGCATCAAGTGGCCTTGCTGCCGCACGGTGGATCCAACGACTTCTGGGCTGATGTTTTTAAGCCAAGAGAGACGTAATACTGCTTCAGAATACGGGCTGTCGGCGTTCTACACGCAGTCTTATGAAGTGCTAGTGGCGACACATCAGTAATTGCGCGGGTATGCTGTAAGAGAGTCTGATGGTGGCAGTCCTTAAGCCGAATAGAACCCTTGTGCTTTAATCCTTTGAGAAATATCTATCCTCAAGAACGCGGAGACAAAATATGGCTTCAGTTACGGTGACGAAAATTCCTGAAGTTGAATCATACCTGTCGGGAGGAATTATCTCTGGTGTTGTTGGTGGTGAAGATTGGTGCGGCTCCGGAGACACAACATTTCAATCTCGTGATCCAGGCAGTGGTGATGTGCTTGCGGAGGTGCATGCCTACACCGCAGCCGATGTTAACCAAAGTGTTGACAGGGCGAACGAGGCATTCAAGAAATCGGGTTGGTCAACACTGGCTCCAAATGACCGTGGTGTGCGGCTTCATCGGTTCGCAGATTTAGTGGAACAAAAAAAAGCGGTTGTGTCTCATATCGAAGCAATTGATGCAGGTAAATTACCAGCTCATGCCATGGGGGACGTTGAGAACTTCATTGATTCTCTTCGTTTTTTTGCAGATATGGCACAGAATGTTCAGCGGCGTAATC
>JBDOMQ010000133.1:0-5931 GCA_039831725.1 Pirellulales bacterium | reverse complement strand
TCAATTTGATGGCTCAACAATTGAAACAGAGGCTATTGCCAAACTCGATTCCGCCTCTGAAAAAAACGAATAAAAACGGCCAGCCTCTCTACCAGAAAGGCCGGCCGCTAATCGAATAATTTCTAAACGAGGCTCGTTACTCAAAGCCCTTTTGATTCCAAGAAATTCAGTAAGTCAGCAACACGGTTCGAATAGCCCCATTCGTTGTCATACCAACTGACGACCTTCACAAGGTTTCCAAGGCCTATGGTGTCGACAGCGGAGAAAATTGAGCTATGCGGATCTCCTCGTAGATCAGTTGAAACCAACTGCTGTTCTGAATACCTCAGTATTCCCTTTAATGGGCCCTCCGCAGCTGTCTTCATAGCAGCATTAATTTCTTCCGGGGATGCCTCCTTGCCTAATGTCGCTGTGAAGTCGACAACACTCACAGTTGGAACCGGCACCCGAAACGCCATGCCGGTAAACTTGCCTTGTAGTTCAGGTATGACGAGACCGACTGCCTTCGCAGCACCTGTTCCTGCCGGCACAATATTCAAGGCAGCTGCTCGTGCATCACGCAGGTTACCAGCAGCTGTATCAACCGTTTTCTGAGAGTTTGTATAGGCGTGGACAGTAGTAAGCAAACCCCGATCAATACCAAACTTCTCATGAAGAATTTTTGCTACAGGAGCAAGCCCATTCGTAGTACAGGAAGCATTCGATATGACATGATGCTTTGATGGGTCATACATGTCATCATTGACACCGAGCACAATCGTAAGATCTTCATTTTTTGCCGGAGCCGAAATCACCACCTTTTTTACGCTGTCTCGCTTGTGGGCAACTGCCTTGGTTGCATCAGTGAAAAAGCCAGTACTTTCAACCACAATATCGACATTCTCTGATCCCCATGGAATCGATCCCGGATCACGCTCTGCAAAGACCTTAATTGTTCTGCCATCTACAACGAGATCCTTCCCATCAGTTGCTACTGTCCCCTTGAATGGACCGTAGTTCGAATCTAGCTCGAGAAGATGGGCATTCGTCTTGGCGTCTGTAAGATCATTGAGGGCAACGATCTGCACCTCACCATCAAGGCCAAATTTTTCATATATCGCTCGAAATGTGAGACGTCCGATACGACCAAAACCATTAATGCCAACACGAATGGACACAGCAAAACTCCTATAACGAGTCGTCAGATCGGCAGTTGTCAGAGTGCCTTCGGGCACAGCCACCGTAAAGTTTCTCCGGCAGGACTATACACGCGCACCAACTCCTTCTCAATCACCCACAGGTTTTGACGGGTCAGTACACCCAATCAAAAGTCTTTGCCGGCAAATTATTGAGTAATTTCTACAGTCGTCTATCCTCATCTGACGAGAAGTTTGTCAAAAATAGGCATTTTCCATAACGAGCCGGCCACAAAAACTCCTTTTGACATCACGTCGTGTTCCAGCGATTCTTTGTCCATGAAACAAACACATTCAAATACCCAAAGTTCGGTTGAAAAGTCGGCTGTTCTTGAACTGCACAATGTGAAAAAATCCTTTCCTGTTCCGGGTGGTGATCCTCTCCTGATTCTTGACGTACCATTTTTTCAGATCGCTGCAGGTGAACTTGTTGCACTTGAAGGCCAAAGTGGTTCTGGCAAGTCAACACTTTTAAATGTCGTTTCTGGCATTATGCGTCCCGACAATGGCCAAGTTCTGATCGGTGGTCTGGATATCGTCAAATTAGCTGAGCCGCAGCGAGATCGGCTACGGGCTGATCGAATCGGTCTTGTATTTCAACAGTTTAACCTACTGCCAGGATTTACTGCTCTTGAGAACGTACTAGTTGCAATGAGCTTTGGATCACACGTATCGAGCAGGGATAGGGCTGAGTCACTCCTTGAAGCAGTTGGTCTGGCAGACCGTTTCCATCATAAGCCAGCAGCCCTGAGTATCGGCCAACAACAGCGCGTGGCTGTTGCCCGTGCACTTGCAAATCGGCCACGAGTTCTTCTTGCTGATGAGCCAACCGCCAGTATCGATCCCTCCCATCAACAGCAGGTTATTGATCTCCTCCAGACGACATGCCGGGAAGAAGAAGTCGCTCTCTTAGTTGTCACACATGCCCCCGAGGTAGCAGAGCAGTTTCCAGTACGCCATCGTTTGGAAGATTTTAATCGGGCCGCGGCAGTTCATCCAACAACAAGTGGAGTGTATTGATGAGTTTGCTTGGCATTGCATGGAGAAATATTAAACAGCGGGCATTTACGAGTGGCCTCACCGCCTTATCGATGTCTCTTGGTGTTGCGCTTGTCGTGGCAACCTTAATTACAGGTGGCGTTGTAAAACAAGCCTTCGAGTCTGGTGCGGGCCTGGGGTACAACATGATCATTGGAGCTAAAGGTAGCCCGTTACAACTTGTGCTCAACAGTGTTTATTTTATCAGCAAGCCAATCGAGAACATTTCGTGGGCTACGTATACAGAATTCTTGCCCGCTCATGAACGTCCCGATGGGAAAGATGGAACATGGGCGGCAAGTACTCAGACTGCTGTCCCGATCTGTATGGGTGATTACTTCCGTGGTCACCGAGTAGTTGGCACAAATTCCACTTATTTTGATCGACTGACTCGTGGCAATGGCCAAGCTTTTGAGTTTTCTTCAGGGACAAATTTTCATGACGAGGACCTTTACACTGCTGTGTTAGGGAGCCAGGTCGCACTCACGCTGAACCTGCAAGTTGGCGATACAATTGCACCAACGCATGGGGCTGATGATGGCAAGGTTCATGATCCGTTTCAAATCACTGGCATTCTTTCCAGAACTGACACACCCATTGATCGTGGTGTGTTTGTCAACATGGAAGGATTTTACCTTCAAGACGGACATGCCAAGCCGATTGAGTCAAGTGACGTCAGTGAGCAAACCGAATTCACTACTGACGATTCGCCTGGTAAAGGACTTCTTCCATTTAACCAACGAGAGGTGACCGCCATTTTGCTTGAGACAGCTGCTCTTCCGGGTCTCCCTGCAGAACTCACAGCAATGGGACTCCGAAATGCGATTAACGAGGGTCGCGAGGCGCAGGCTGCTCTTCCAATTGCTGAGATTCGTGTCCTCCTTGATCTTTTTGTCACACCTCTTGAGTTGCTGCTGTTGCTAGTTACCACTCTTGTCGTCATTGTTTCTGCAATTGGCATCCTCGTAAGTATGGTTGGTTCATCACTTGAACGGAGCCGGGACGTGGCAATCATGAGAGCGTTGGGGGCTCGTCGTAGTGTTGTTTTGGCAACAGTACTCATTGAAGCTATTCTCCTTGCTGTTGGAGGAGGACTCATTGGATTACTCCTTGGGCATGGCACAGTCGGACTCATTGGCCCATGGATAGCAACAAATGCCGGTGTTACAGCTGGATTTTTATCGTCTACGACCGCTGAACTGCTTCTTGTACCTTTCCTCATCGTACTGGCGATTCTAGCTGCGTTACTACCAGCTGTGGCTGCCTATCGCACCGATGTCGCCCGATGGCTCGGCTAAGGCAAAAAACATAGAAAATCAAGCATTCTTCTCTACCTTGATTCGGCATCACGATGTGTCTTATATACTAGAGTCATGCGAATTACGGTCTTACCTTCTGTTCGAATTTCTATCCTGATGCTTGCCATCAGTGCATTGTTTCTTGTGGTGATAGAACAAACTCTTGCCTGTCCTTTTTGTGCTGCAGTCGGCTTAACTTTTTCTCAGGAAATTAAGCAAAGCGAAGCTGCTGTCATTGCACGCCTCGTTGAACCACCGCCTGCATCTGCTCTGGGACCTAATGCCGAGGGGCCTTTGCCACAGGCACAATTCGAGGTGGTCGATGTTCTCAAAGGAGAAGATCTTCTACGGTCAACTAATTTGCTTGATACAGATAGTCTGATTAATGCAATCATGCTCGAGGCAACCACCCCTGGGAATCTGTATCTGATCATGGGAATTGAGCCACCTGAATTTATTTGGTCCAATCCAATTGCCATCAATGAACGCGCTGTTACATATCTGAAGCAACTTGGCCAACTCCCTGAATCTGGCCCAGATCGTCTTGCATTTTTTCAACACTATCTCGAAGACAACGATGATGTGCTCGCTCGAGACGCATATGATGAATTTGCAATCGCACCGTATGATGATGTGCGTGGTCTTGAAAATAGAATGGATCCGACTGCACTGCTCCAGTGGATCGAAACGGCAAGCATTCCATCAAACAGACGTCGTTTGTACGCCACCATGTTAGGTATCTGTGGAACACCAGCTGATGCAGCTGAAATAGAGAAAATTCTCCTTGGTGAGGACCTCGGTGACGACTCATCTGATCTGCGAAGTGGTTTAGATGCGTTGATTGCCTGCTATGTTGTGCTTGTTGGGCCAACGGGTCTTGATCTCATTGATAAACTCTTTCTTGATCGTGGTTCTCGTGAAATTCCATTCACCGAAACCTATGCTGCCGTTATGGCACTGCGTTTCCTTGGTGAAGAATCAGAGACAATTCCACGCGCACGTGTTCTCGAATCCTTACGTTTGTTGCTCAATGAACCAAAGCTTGCAGACCTTGTTATTGCTGATCTCGCTCGCTGGCAGGACTGGTCTGTTATAGATAAATTGACGGCTATCTACGTTGACGCAACACCCGAAAATATTTTTGTGCGTGAACCAATCGTAAACTATATGAAAGCTTGTCCGCTCCCTGAGGCAGCGAGTGCTTTGGTAAAACTTCGTGAAATAGATCCTGAAGCTGTTCGGAGAGCGGCTACATTAGCGGGGCTCGCTGGCCTCACAGCGACCACTGAAGAAGAACTTTCTGCAGAGCAGTCACCTGCCACGCCAGTACGCGTTGCTGATGTCGTTGCAGATGATGTCACTACAGATCGCTCAATGGTTGTGAGCACGGGGGCACAGCCGGAAATAAAAGAGTCTCGGCCCAGTGACAGTCGGATTTTGCAGCCCGAGAATGCACCGCCATCAAAAAAATCTTTACTAAGGTGGTTTGTTTGGCTTGCGATTGTGACGATTGTGGCTTTTCTATCTCGCTATCTTCTTCAGCCAGGAAAACGGGACGCCGCTGGTTAGAAAAATCCAGTCGCGATACAGCAGCCATGAAAAAAGGACTTTTTGATACTCCTCCAAAAGCTACAAAGACCAGTTCTGAAAAGAACGAGGATCATGCCTACAAAGCTTTGGCTGGCACATCTATTGCCGCTGCTACACTCGCCTTCCTGTCACCACTCGCTTTTATTGACTGGTGGTTACTTGTAGTACCTACGGTTGGTTTTTGTTTAGGCCTCGTGGCCTTACGAGATATTATCAAACGTCCCGATATTTTCACTGGTAAGCGACTCGCCAAAACAGCTACTACTTTTTCATTGCTTTGCCTTGTTGGTGGCACCATATATTTGTCATGGGTATATGCCGCTGAACTACCCGAAGGATTCGAAAGAATTCATTATGGAATGCTTGAACCAGCTGAGGGTTCGCCGGCAACTTCTATACCGGACTCTGCACGAGCATTAAATGGGCATAACGTGCTTCTCAAAGGCTACATGTATCCAGGAAAAAAACAGTTTGGGATTCATCAATTTTTACTTGTGCGGGATCAAGGAGATTGCTGCTTTGGAGGTAATCCAAAAATTACTGACCGTGTTCTTGTCCATCTTCGAGATGAAAAAGGTATGTCATTTAGCTCTCGTCAGAAAAAACTTGCTGGCACATTCTCAGTTCGTCCAATGGCCGGCCAGGATGGTATTGAGGGGGGAGTGCTTTATCATCTTGAAGAAGCATTTCCTCGCTAAAATTGCAGTCACGTTTCTTGCTCTCTCGCTTTTTTCAGGCTGTGGTCAAGATACAAAAGCACCTCTCTCTTTAAATAAAAAAGAGTCGCCAGAGGCTCAAGAACCTCAGTTACAACAAAAACAGAGAATCAA
>JBDOMQ010000183.1:0-5941 GCA_039831725.1 Pirellulales bacterium | reverse complement strand
GTTCTTTTTTTCACACGTTGTTCCTCTCTGTTGTCACTTCGTCGTACGCCTCCGTTTTTGCAGAAGATTCAAGGGTGAGAGAAGTTCTTGCGGCTGATGATGCACGAATTGCGGCTATGGTGGCTGCAGATTCAAGGGCACTCGACCCGCTGCTTTCAGAAGACCTTGAATATTCACATTCGACAGGATCAGTTGATACAAAAGAAACACTGCTAGGCTTAATTAAAAAAGGAGAGACACGATATGTCACGTATCAGCCCGTGGAAAGATCAGTGGCGTTCTCTGGTTCTGACATAGCCTTTATCAACGGTCGTGCAGAGATTGGTGTTCAGCATCAGGGCCAGTCATTTGAAAAAACATTTATTTTTCTTTCAGTGTGGCGGTTGGAGCAAGATACGTGGCGGTTCCTTCGATGGCAATCATCGCAACTTGCGTCAGCCGAGTTAGCAGTTGGTGATGTTCGTATTATTGATGAGTCGGCACGGGATGGCGATTGGCAGCTTCTTGTGGAAGGCGATTTTGAGAATGTAAATGGTGAGGCCGATACATGGAGTTGGAAGGAAAGTGTTCTGTCTTGTACAGGACACCCTGTTGGTGTGACGCGGTTCCGAAAGCCACTTGAAAATTTTGAACTCACTCTCCAGTGGCGGCACCTGTCATTTGGTGGGAATTCTGGCGTCTTTCTGTGGGCGCCATCAGAGTCGCTCCTTGACTTGCCCCCTGGCAAACTGCCTCGTGGGGGAATCGAAGTACAGATTCTGGATCATGGATACACAGAGCAGTACAAGAAAAAATCTGGAAAAAAGCCTACCTGGTTCACTACTGATGGTGATGTTTTTGCGGTCGGAACATCAAAGATGAATCCGTTTCCACCGCTCTCTCCAAATGGAACACGCAGTTTTCCAAGTGCTCGATATAGTCTCGGAAGTCCACAGTGGAACCATTACTATGTCAGAGCTGTCAATGGAGAGGTTCGGCTTTGGGTGAACGGTCACGAAGTTTCTGGAGGCAACACGTGTTCGCCATCGACAGGTTATCTGTGCCTTGAGTCTGAAGGAGCTCCTGTTGAATTCAAGGAAATCTACTTACGAGAACTGCCTTGATTCTAAAGTTGTGCGAGTGATTCAGCGATGGAGCACAAAACCCTCAATCGCTTCATATTCAGGCAATCCGAGTTTGTCATAAATCTGGGCAGTGTCTTTGTTGCGGTCCTCTGCCCGCTGCCAAAATTCTCGAGAGTCGGTTGGGCCAGGAAAAAGTGCTCTATCTTTCTGGCTCTCGTGCTTAAAGATGGCCATTCTTTTTCGTTCTACTTCTTCAGGAGAAAGCGGCACTGCCATTTCAATTTCATGCGGCTCCCACTCTTGCCAGGCACCCCTGTAGAGCCAAATTTCACAGGCTTTTGCCCACTCATTGTTGGATAGCTTTTCCATGGCCTGAAAAACAGCCCCTAGACATACTCGATGGGTTCCATGAGGATCAGACAGATCACCGGCGGCATAGATTTGATGTGGTTTGATTGAATCAAGGAGGTCTGCAGTTATTTGAATATCATCAGGTCCAAGAGGTTTTTTTCGAACCCGGCCAGTTTCGTAGAATGGTAAATCGAGAAAGTGGATTCGTTCAGGTTGAACACCTGAATGTCTGGCACCTGCTCGGGCTTCAGTCCGCCGAATAAGACCTTTAACCTGTTGTAGTTCTGGGATATCAACTGCACCAGCTGCTTTTGTACGCAGAAAGTGCCGAATCTTTTCAGCAATTTCATTTGCTTTTTTCCCAACTCCAAATGTTTTGCAGAAAGCTTCAACAAAATCTACGTGCGCGTCGGCTGTTTCATCCCACACGGCAATGTTGCCACTCGTTTGATACGCAACGTGGACCTCGTGTCCTTGTTCACAGAGACGGATGAAGGTGCCGCCCATGCTGATGACATCGTCATCGGGGTGCGGACTAAAGACAACAACCCGCTTTGGAAATTCTTTTGATGTCGTTGACTCAGACAGTCCACGAATACGTCTCGTTTCTCCAGGCTTGCCTCCGGGCCACCCAGTGATTGTGTTCTGTAATGTCCGAAAGACCTCAATGTTGATGTCGTAGGATCGACCGCGTTTTGACAAAAGATCTTGAAGACCGTGTTCGTTATAGTCTTCGTCTGTAAGCTTTAAAATCGGCTTACTCAGTTTTAAGGAGAGCCAAATCAGAGCCTTTCGCGTAAGGTCGTCAGTCCATGTCAGTCCAACTGATTCCAGAGGACCAACAAGCCATGGGGACTCAAAACGAGTTAACTTTGCAGCGGCTGCGCGGTCAAGGACAAACTTGGCGTCAGGGTGTTGCTGAAGAGAACTTGCAGATACGTGGCTGTTCGGAGTGTCTTCAACAGCTTGACGAACAATAGGTGCTTTATGCTCACCAAAAGCAAGTAGAACGATTCGGCGAGCATCAAGAATTGAGCCAACACCCATCGTGATAGCTTGTCTTGGAACATTCCACTCACCAAAAAAGTCACTGGCAGCATCAGCCCGGGTGACGCTATCGAGTGTTATGAGTCGTGTTCGACTTTCAAGACTACTACCCGGCTCATTAAAACCTATGTGGCCAGTCCGACCTATTCCAAGAAGTTGTAAGTCGATCCCACCTGCTTCACGTATTTTTTCTTCGTATGCCTCACATGCTGCAGTTACATCGTCACGGCCAAGTTGTCCATTTGGGATATGAATGTTCTCTGGGGCAATATCAATATGATCGAACAGGTGTTCACGCATGAACCGGTGGTAGCTTTGAAGAGCATCCGGCTCCATTGGCCAGTACTCATCAAGGTTGAATGTGACGACATGCTTAAACGAGAGTTGTTCTTCAGTATGGAGACGAATGAGTTCATCATAAATCCCAACAGGTGTACTACCCGTTGCAAGACCGAGAACAGTTTTTTGGTTCTTGCCAGATCTCGTACGAATAAGAGCGGCTATTTCGCGTGCAATGGCACGATTGGCATCTCCCGAGTCGTCGTAAACAGTTACAGGGACTCTCTCAATGGTGGAGATATGCGGAAGAGGGCCCCGATAAATTGGGTTTGACCGTGTTTCTTTTGTTCGAGCGTGCATGTGAACCCCTGCGACCTACGGCTGAAATAACTACTGTATTTTGACATTTTTAAGGCCCATAGCAAGGAAAACTCGAGCTAAATTGCCCCTGTAAGAGTCGGTCGGTATCGGTGATAGTGATTGGCGGGTGTATCTATTCAGCGTATGCTCTTTCGAGCGGGGTCAAATAAAGTTTGTAGCTCCAGATCTGGCATGCGTACGTTCATAACCATATTTTTAAAAAAGGGCTTGCTATGAGTGATCCAACTGAGGAGTCACCTTCGGTTCGACTGCCAATGACACGTTTGGGTGTCATGATGTTTCTCCAGTTTTTCATCTGGGGGTCTTGGTACGTCGCAATGTATGGCTTCCTGAATGATGCGGGTATGACGGAGATAGGCCCTGGCGGATCCTTCGATGCTGCCGCTTACACAGTTGCACCAATTGCTGCGATACTTGCACCTTTGACGCTGGGTTTAATCTGTGATCGCCTGATGAACACGGAGCATGTGCTTGCGATCTTAAATATTGTTGGCGCCGGTCTTCTCTGGCTTGCTCCCTCTCTTGCAGGTGCTGGTGCACCAGAAAGTTTTTTAGGTCAGTTCACGCAGCCGATGATTCTATGCCTCCTTGCCTACATGCTGTGTTTCATGCCGACCTTAGGTCTTACGGCAAGTTTGTCATTTAAGCATCTTGTTAACAGTGAAAAAGACTTTCCCACTGTCCGTGTACTCGGAACGATTGGTTGGATCGCTGGCAACTGGGCGATGTGGGGATGTCGTCTTTTTAATGGTGAAGGAAAAATAATCAGTCAGGCAGCAGCACAACTTGAGCAGGCGAAAGCGGCTGCCGGAGGTAATGAGGCAGCGAGTAGTGCGGCTGAGCAGGCATTCGCTACGGTTATGAACACAATCCAGTATTCAGATAATTCACCGCACATATTTCATGCTGCAGCAATCGCATCGGCAATTCTTGGCGTGTATTGCCTGACTCTTCCGAAAACTACTCCGCCTGCGAAGGGGGAGCCAATTTCTGTGGCAAAAGTTCTTGGTGTCGATGCATGGGCGTTGCTGAAAGACAAATCATTCTTTGTCTTTGCTATCGCGTCTTTTCTGATTTGTATTCCGCTGGCCGGCTATTACGCGAAAGGATATGGCTTTGTTGATGCGATGGGCGTGAAGCTGTTTGGTTCTACAACAGGGGCCATGAGTACCGGGCAGATGAGTGAGATTCTCTTCATGCTTGTTATGCCTTTTTGTTTCGCTCGACTTGGCGTAAAGAAAATGCTCATGATTGGTATGTTGGCTTGGGCAGTTCGTTATGGGCTTTGGGGCTTTGCCTTTGGTCAGACCGGCCCTATGCTCACGCTGCCGATCTTTATTGGCATCCTGCTGCACGGAATCTGTTACGACTTCTTCTTTGTGACCGGAATGATCTATACCGATAAGAAGGCAAAGCCTGAAGTCCGTGGCCAGGCTCAATCTCTGGTTGTGATGCTCACTCAGGGCTTTGGACTTGGCATTGGTGCGCAAGCATTTGGATGGTGGATGGGGCGATGCACTTCAGCCGATGACATGGTGAATTGGTCACAGCTGTGGTACGTGCCAGCCGTATTCGCACTCGGTGTCATGGTGGCATTCACGTTGTTGTTCTGGGACAAAGACGACAGAACATCTGTAGAAGAACAGTCGGCTTGAAGGCTGACTGCATGACGTGCATTCATTGTTGACAGGTAGTCATGTCGATCTACTTGGCGGATTCTTATTGTCGGTGTTGTTGCCGATATACACCAGGTGTCATATTTCGGTGTTTCTTGAAGAGGACGCTCAGGTATTCCGAGTATTCAAATCCACAACGGGTTGCAATCTGTTCAAGAGTCAGGGCGGTTTCGCGAAGACACCGTTCTGCTTTCGACAGCTTTGTTTCGATGATCAAAGCATGAGGTGTTTTACCGAGTGCTTTTTTGAATCGTGTTTCAAGAGCTCGCCGGGTGAGTTGTGTTTGTTTGACGACATCATCAACCTGAATCCCCTCGCAGGCATGAGCCAGAATATAGTGTGCTGATACCGATACGTCCTTGTCCTCGACAGCAAACGTATCGGTAGACTGACGAGTCGCGATACCCAATGGCGGCAAGAGAGTATCGAGACGTTTCATCTTTTTGCCGGACATGATGGCGTCAAGTTGTTCGGCGGCTGCGTAGCCGGCTCCTTCTGAGTCAGGGACGATACTGGAAAGTGGCGGAGTGGCAAGTTGGCACAACAATGGATCATCGTCGACTCCGAGGATAGCTATCGATTCGGGGACGCGTTGCGAGGATTGAGCGCATAAGTCGATCAAGCGGCGAGCAAGTGAGTCATAAGCTGCCATCAAGCCACATGGCTCGGGTAGTTCGATAAGCCAACGCATAAGTCGCCGGCGAGCATGTGGCCAAGTCATACCACTCGAATCATCTTCTATATCAAAAACTCGGGCATCGATACCGGCTTTTTTTGCCTCGGCTACGAACGCCTCGTGACGCCAACGGGACCAATTAAATGAACCGTCACCACAGAAAGCGAGATGCTGAAACCCTCTTTCCAGAAAGTGTTGGACGGCTAGTTGCGCAATCTTGCGGTCATCGGTTTCGACCCACGGTAGGGTGGACAGTTCTCGCGCGGAACTCACATCGATAGCCGGTAGCTGAGTGGCTTGCACAGCCCGAGCAATCGATTTGGTTTCAATTCGCGCTATAATTCCATGGCCAGAATACGTGCGAAGCCAACGAGGCGGGTCGGCACGACGATGTTGCTCAGGCAAATCGATGGTCCACTTTTCGTGCTCTTGCTGGTATCGAAGAATGCCGCGAAGGAGTCCGCGTG
>JBDOMQ010000115.1:0-5955 GCA_039831725.1 Pirellulales bacterium | reverse complement strand
GCTGCACCTCTTGCTTTAGGCGTTCAAGTTTTTCAGGTTCAAGTAACGGGTCATGTGTCTCCCGACGCCAGACAGTCAGCCGTTGTTTAAGGTCCTCAAGAACAGTTGAATACTTTGGAATTTCAGCAAGATTTTGGAATTCATAGGGGTCGTCCTGTAAATCATACAGCTGAAATCTTGGTGGCTGTCGCATAAGCGCATATGCTTGTCGAACTTCGGGAGGCGCACTAGCTATCATCGCTGGAATGTCGAAACGACCTGCATAATCCTGGTCGTCATAATCCTTTTGAAGTTTTGCAATAGTTTTTTCATAGTCTGGGTGGACTGTGTCAGGAAGCAGGCTCTCGATGAGTTTGTATCGCCCATTTCTGACACAACGTTGTGGGAAAAAGTTTGGTGCTGCTGCATGGGTGTGATACTCAGCAAAGAAATGCTCCCGCCACCTTACGGGTTGGCCCTTAAACAGGGGTCGAAGAGTTTCTCCCGGTAAGCCAGCGACCTTTTCAGCACCTGCCGCGTCGAGGACCGTTGGCATGATATCAAGCGTCGAGACAAGTTTGTTACAGATATGTGGTTTTACCTGACCGCGCCAGCGCATGATCATTGGAATTCGTAGGCCGCCTTCATAGCATGTGCGTTTACTTCGCAGCATGTCAGCACCATGATCACCGATATAAATCACGATTGTATTCTCACCCTTCCCGGAATCTTCCAGGATTTGTAAGAGATCACCAATCAGAGAGTCGAGACGACTCATGCAGTTGTAATAGTCTGCTACCAGGTCACGAAATGCTGGTGAATCAACACCCATAAATGCCATGGGTGTAACGTCGTCCCTGTTCTGAGGTTTTTGGGGTAACCCATCGACCTGTCGAATCCACGGGTCGTGTGCATCAGGATAGTTCACACTTAAGAAAAAAGGTTTATCGCTCGCACTGATAAATTCCTTGGCGTGTCTTGCGTAGTCTGCAAGTCCATTACGTTGGAAGTTTGCTGTTGAAATTTCATGGAGATCAAACGGGAAAACAGAAGCTGGGTTAATATGGAGCTTGCCAATTAACCCTGTTCGATAGCCAGTTTTTTTCAAGATACGAGGTAGATTGGGAGTCGTGTCACGATAGAGCCGAAAACCCCATGTTGCGAGGCCGATCTGACCATGCTGGTGCGGATATAAACCAGTGAGAAAACTGGCTCGCGACTGACTGCAGCCAGCCTGCGGAACATAAGCATCTCGAAAGAGAATGCCTTCCTCTGCAAGACGATCAATATTTGGAGTCCGCGCGTAAGGATCACCATAGCAACCGATCTCTGGGCCGTTATCCTCTGAGACAATCAAAAGTACATTCGGTTGACTGCCATCTGCAGTCAAAGTCATTACGAGTGTTGTTACTAGTGCCGTGAAAAAATAAATTCCTCTGTTGATCATCTTTGTTCCTTTACCCAAGCAAGGTTGAATCGAGCAAGCGTAAGATTTGCATAGGCCCAGTCTCGATTTCTTTTGATCTTTGGCTGTGAAACACCAGATTCATAGAAGCACAAGATAGTTCCATCATCGAGTACAGCGAGATCACTATATGCGCTCGGTCCGGGCTCGATTGTTCTACTTGTAGGCCATGAGATGCCGTCATCATGACTGGCATGAATAGTAAGATTTTTTCTCGCCGAGTGTTTTCGTTTCGTCACCTGCACGTTCGAGAACAGCATTACAGCACCCGCTCCTGTGCGTGGTCGGAAGCGAGTCACGCCTGCCATGCAACCGGGCTCCTTGATTTCCTTAATGATGTCAGGAAGAGACCAGCCTGTTCCGCCATCCTTGCTGAAAGATACAAGTCTGCGCTGACGTGGATCACCATTTCTTGCAGTCAGCATGACGCTGCCGTTAGATAACTCGACAACGTTTGCTTCATTGCCACCGATCATAGAAATCTCTTCGGTTGACCATGTTGTACCGCCGTCATCACTAACAAGCGTTGTCGCAACCCCTTTTGTTGTGCTCGTAGGCCGATAGTCAGCTAACCAGATCGGAACGACGAGTCTTTTGTTGGCAAGTTCAATACCGTGCCCGGGCCCGGTTGCAATGGCCTGCCAATCGATGGCGGTACGACACGTATCAAGAGCTTTCGTAATTTCTCTCGGTGGCGACCACGTTTTTCCGTCATCGTCGCTATGAATAATGAAGCAACGCATGTATTCAACACAGTACAGGAGGTGAATACGGCCTGAACGGGTGGCGATTGCTACAGGATTATTTACTGTCTGCTCGTTTGGACCTCCCATGTCTTTTCCTTCTTTTCCTGGAGGAAGGACCGGATTTCGTGGTAGTCGAGGGCCAAGGTGAGCAACCTGAAAGGGTGGAGAAAAGGTCTCTCCACCATCGGTGCTTCGTCGCATTAGAATTTCAATTTCACCACGGTCGGCATTTCGAAATTTTCTCCCTTCGCAGTACGCCAAGATCGTGTTCTCACGAGTGACCACGATTCCAGGAATTCTGTAGAGCGTGTAGCCGTTCGTTTGTTCTTCAAAAAGTACACGCTTCTTGAAAATGGGACGAACTTCTACCGCTCGTGCCACCATTGCTGAGTTATAGAGCAGCAGGAAGAAGGCAAGTCGGACAAATGTTCGAGAGAAGTAGTGGGAATACATCATGGATGGACTGTGCTCCCCAACCGTCTCGCAAACATCTTGTTCATATGTTCGCTCATGGTTTGAAGTTCTTCTGGTTGGGTTCGTGCGATATTTTTGTGCTCAAACCGATTTCCTGAGAATTCTCTTGAACTTGTTTTGGACGAGTAATCATACAGCTCTTCTGAGAGTACTTTTCGAGTTTGCCAGTCAATCCATCGTGTATATCGTTTTGAAGACGTACGAATGGAGTAGCCCATTACTTCTGGCGTCGTGCTTTCCCAGGGTCTATTAAATTGACTAAGAACAGCATTTCGTCCACTCGCGGATGGGTCATTGAGAACATGCAGAAAACTCTGGCCATCAAGATTGTCAGGTGGCTTTATTCCGGCGAGCTCAGTCAGTGTTGGATACAAATCAACAAGTTCAACAAGAGCATCTGAAGCAATACCTTTCTGTGCAATCGATGGCGTTCGAATTAAAAGAGGAACGCGTGTATCGAGTTCAAAGTTCGTCGCCTTGCACCAGCGGTTTTGTTCACCAAGAGTAAAGCCGTGGTCGCCACAGAGAATGACAATTGTATTCCTGTCGAGATCAAGCTGTTGTAGGGCATCGAGCAGCCGGCCTACTTGCTGATCGATGTAACTTACGCACGCATAGTAGCCATGCCGCAGATGAAGCCGCTGTTCTGCACTCACATTTTCATCTTTCGGCATATCTTTGTAGCCACCAAGTTCGCGGTGCGTGTGGAGAGCAATGTCCGGCATGGCTGTAATTGATGCTCGACTCTCTTTGGGCACTTCAAACGATGCAGCGTCATGCATGTCCCAGTATTTTTTTGGTGCACTGAAAGGAAGGTGCGGCTTGAAAAAACCGGTTGCAAGAAAGAATGGTTTCTTTTGCTGTTTCAAAGTTGTGAGTGTTTTGATTGCAAGGCTGGCAAGTTGACCGTCTGGGTAGGCGTTGTCTGGAACATCTGCCATCTCACACGCAGATTGCTTTTTCCCCTTTCCCTTATTGTCTGCCAAAACATAATTTGACCAACCTGGTTTTTTAAGAATTTCCGGGGAGGACCACGATATCGGATCGAGTTCACTTTCATTTCCACTAAAGATTTTTCCAAGGGCAAGCGTTGTGTAGCCGTGCTGCTTGAAACGTTGCGGGAGCGTTATGTGGTTGGGTTGAGTGTCACGGAATTTATTTCTGTTATGCCAAACTCGAGTGTGGTCAGGAAGGAGTCCTGTAAGAATTGACGTTCGGGAAGGTCCACAGACTGCTTGTTGAACGTATGCATGATTGAACTGTCGAGCTGTTTTGGCAAAGGCATCAATGCGTGGAGACTTCGCAATCGTATCACCGTAGCATCCCAATGCAGGGCGAAGGTCATCGATTGCAATAAACAGAATGTTTGGGAGTGACTCTTCCGGTGCTGCGAAAATGGCTGGAGTCAGCAGAGCACTTACGGAAAACAGGATCAGAAATCGAAGCATCTGAATCATCAATACGTCCCATAGCTTCTGAAGAAAATGGCATGTGTCAGGAAATCGATTGAATATTTCACTTAAGATTTTTGAGAATCTGTTTGCGTCCACGCTGAATTTGTGTGCTCATCAAGTCTCTTGCAAGATGACTATCTCGCTGACGCAGTGCTTCAATCAGCTGACCTTTTCCTTCGCAGGTATAATTCGCAACTTCTGCTGTCAACAGATGTGGCTTGCTTCGTTGTGCATCAAAAATTTCACTAATCGCACGATGCTCGTGAATCACTTTCGCTAATAATTCATTACGGGCAGATGTAATCAGAAGCTCATGAAATTTTTTCTCATTATCGATCCATGCGTTCATCTGCCGTTTGGTTGCCTGTTGTTTTTTCTCTTTGGTGAGTTGTTTGGCTATCAACCGCGCCTCACCCAGAAGTGATTCCAGGGCTTCAAGCTGAAAGGCCGTTATATTCGCTGCAGCTTCACCCGCTGCACAACTTTCTAACGCATCACGCAGTACGTACAGGTCGTTTAATTGTTGGCCATCGGCCTGTCTGACAAATGCACCAGAACCCGGCACGTGTTCCACAAGGCCTTCTGTTGCAAGGCGGTTAATTGCTTCGCGCACCGGAATAACGCTGACACCAATTTCAGTTGCCAGCACGCGATTGACGAGCTGTTCTCCGGGTATGAACGCGCCATTTGAGAGTTTGCCCCGAATATGTCTATAAGCCTGTTCTGCTAAGGACATCGCTATCTATGGTGCTCCAGGATGATGATAAATTGTGCTCTTGTGCAAGCATGTTATAACACGAGATAACAAGTTGCTCAATCTTGAGGATGACAGACTCAACCAGAGAAAATGGTTCTGCAACGGAACTCCCTCGGTGAATAAGTGTCCTACGATGTTTAACGACAGTGAACGTACGGTGGTTTCAAAAAAAAATTAAATGTGAAGTTATCCAGAAAATACAGTGTGCCTAACAGTTTGGAAAACGCCTTCTGGAGTCATATTCAAGAAAACGGTACAAAATTTCTAAGTTCTTTATGCAAAAAAAACTTCTCAACGGACTGATTGCCGCAACATGTACGCCTCTTGATGCGAGTGGTGAACTTCATCTTGAAGTTGTTCCCTCTATGGTTGATCACCTCATTCGTGTTGGTGTTCGTGGACTCTATGTCTGTGGAAGCACCGGGGAGGGAATGTCACTTTCGTGTGATGAACGAATTTCACTTACCCAAGCATTTGTTGATGCGGTTGCTGGTCGTCTGCCAGTTATTAGCCAGGTTGGACACAATAGCCTGCGGGAAGCACGTCGTCTTGCCAAAGAGGCCGAACGAGTAGGTGTCGATGCGATTTCGGCCACCTGTCCATCGTACTTCAAGATTTCTGACGTTGAGACACTTACCGAATGTATGGCGGAAATTGCTGGTGAAGCCCCTGAGTTGCCTTTTTATTATTATCACATCCCAATGCTGACTGGTTCGGCTATTTGCATGCCGGAATTTTTAATGCATGCGAGCGGCCGTATTCCAAATCTTGTAGGGATGAAGTACACCGATACCAAGCTGCATGAGTTTCAGGAATGCCTTGAATTAGACAACCGGCGATTTGAGACAGTCTGGGGCTGTGATGAGATGTTGTTGGGTGCTCTTGCCGTTGGTGCGGATGCGGCCATTGGTAGTACATATAACGTGATGTCGTCGCTTTATGTGCAACTCATTGACGCCTTTCAACAGGGCGATGTTGACCAAGCCCGGTGTCTTCAGTCACGGAGCATTGCAGCGATTCGTGTCATGGGGAAGTATCAATTTCAACCTGCATTAAAAGCTGTCCTTGGGATGCTTGGTT
>JBDOMQ010000377.1:0-5998 GCA_039831725.1 Pirellulales bacterium | reverse complement strand
TCGGTGGAATAGTCTTTGACCGCTTTTGTTGCTTTGGCATCGCCTTGCTTTTGACATCTGACAAAACAACTGCAGGATAGTCTGCGTTGATACCGGACAAATGATCAAGCAACTCGGCCTTCAGTGATGCATACATCTCAGGGTGTTCTGTCCGCAGGTCATTCGTTTCAGCAACATCACGCTGTAGATCAAAGAGCTCGAGATCTTTCTGAGAAATTTCAGCCGCCAGAGCATCCCAATCTGGAGAATAATCTCTTCCGACACTGGCCCACAACTTATAGTCGCCCCTTCGAACACCAATATTTCCCCAGAGTTCAAAAATCATAGTCCGCTCTGGAACTGACGTTTTTCCATCTGAAAGCATGTGGGGTAAAAGAGACATCCCTCGAACGGGATTCTTCCCGTTGCTCTCGGGAACAGAGAGACCAGCTGCATCCAATAATGAAGAAAAGATATCGCAGTGCATTACGTGACTATCAGACACGAGGCCGCTCTGAGGGATTTTGCCTTTCCAATTCACGAGAAAAGGAACATTAAGCCCACCCTGATAGGTTGTGGCTTTCCCTCCTCGTAGTGGACCATTGTTCCCGGGAAACCTTCCGCCAGCAGCGCCTTCCTCCATGGTGCAGCCACCGTTATCACTGACGAAAATAATGAGCGTATTTTCAGCAACACCAAGCTCATCTAACACACTGACCAGTTGACCAATGTTGTGGTCCATGTGTTCGAGAATCGCAACGTAGTCACTCCGAAGAAAACTCACCCCGCGATCAAGAGCTTTTTTCACCCAGGCCTCTGGTGCCGAGGCTGGTTTTGACTTCTCAACGCGGAGTGGGCCATGCACCGCGTTGTAGGCCAGATAACAGAAGAAAGGAGATTCTTTACCGGCATTCTCTCGAATGAAGCCTTCTGCCCATTGGGTGAACAACTCAGTGGCATGCCCCTTTGCGAGAGGATCGTGTTCACGATTGTGCATGATTTTGGAACGAGATCCACTAATCCAATATGGGTGCGCCCCACCTAGAAAACCATGAAACTCATCAAACCCACGATCATTTGGAACTTCGCCCTCAAGAGAACCAAGATGCCATTTTCCAAAGGCGCCCGTTGCATACCCGGCCTCAGAAAGATACTCAGACACCATCTTCACATCACGTTTAATTCCCCGGTATCCGGGTGACCCGAGCGGCTGACTACCGGGGCCACGCCACATACCGTTTTCAGTTGAGTACTGTCCGGTAAACATGCATGCCCGCGAAGGACCACAAAGCGGAACAGTGTGGTAATTCGGAAACCGTACGCCACTACGTGCCAGAGCATCCAACGTTGGGAGACGTACTTCAGTATCGTCCCAGTTGGACGGCAAGTCTCCCCAGCCATGATCATCCGAAACGATGAAGAGAATATTCGGTGCAGCGGCATAGCAACGCATACCAAAAATGCTTGCTCCAGCCAGAATAAGCACACTCAAAAATGATATACGTTTTGTTCTTACAACACTCTTCATTCTTCACTCCCCTAAGAGACCATGTATCGAACCTGAGACACACATGGCTGACAGGTACATTTTTGGTTCCTGTTTGCGAATGTCTCATCACCTCAAAATCTTACACCTACCATCACCACTGCCGTTTCGGCGGTTTGTAGGTGGGACCTGGTGGCTCATGGTGAACAGGAATCCATTTTCGCATGTTCTGTTTGATAGCAGCAAACTGCGGCTTGTCTGCAAGGTTCTTCCATTCCCATGTGTCGTTGGTGTGATCATACAACTCTTCAGAACCATCTTCGTAGACGATATACCGATACCGACCTGATCGAACGCCATAGTTCTTATATCCAAACGTGGTAACTGTTGCCTCATCCCACGGAGCCTCGGGATCTTTCATCAAGACTGAAAGGTCATTCCCTTCAAGTTGCTTCGCAGGTGTTTTGCAACTGGTCAACGAAGCCAGGGTCGGATAGATATCAAGTAGATTGACCGGCTTACTACAAACCGAACCCGCCTTGGTCACGCCGGGAACAACCCAAATGCAATTAACCCGGGTCGCTCTTTCCCACAGAGAATATTTTCCCCAGCGGCCCTTTTCACCATGATGAAAGCCGTGGTCGCTCCACAAAACGACAATGGTGTTGTCGGCATACTTAGACTTTTCGAGTGCCTCAACAATCTCACCAACGAGGTCATCAACCATCGCTGTGCATGCTAGGTACGCCTGAATTGCGGGCTTCCATTGGCCCATTTCACGAATTCTTTTGAGCCACGGATTGTGGGCCATCTTGGCATGGGCAGCTGGCACATCATCGAGATCATTCTCAAGGAAACCATCAGGAAGTTTTATGTCCTCCAAGGGGAATTGATCAAAGTACTTCTGCGGTGCGTAATTCGGCAGATGAGGCTCAAAGATGCCAGCACCGAGAAAAAAAGGTTCCTGCAACTGCCCCTCAAGCAATTTTCCTTGTACCCAATTTGCTGTCTTACCATCAGGGTGGTCATCCACTGTGACATCTGAACGGAGAGGCCCCCAGTCGGCTGTCCTCGACCACCCACCCAAGGGGAGCTTCGACGAAAACTTGAGTCCTTCGAATGATGGAAGATCCTGTGTTTTACTCGGGTAGTACTCATCAAAGCCTCGACCCTTCACCTCATAATTAAAGTGGTAGCCGTGAAAGAGTTTGCCAGCGCCGCTCACATAGTATCCGTGCTGCTGAAAGAACTCGGGCAGAAGCACTGCCTTATTCAGAATTGGATTATGAGTCAGAGAACTCTTATTAATATAGTTCCCCGAAGTCGACGGCCTGATTCCACTCATAATGGCAGATCGTGATGGACCACAACATGGGGCTGCACAGTGGGCATTCGTGAAAACAATGCCTTTTGAGGCAAGCGTGTCCATATGAGGAGTGCGGGCCTGAGCATTCCCCTCGAGCATATCAGTCCAATCGTTCAGATCATCAATGGCGATGAATAGTATATTCGGCTTCGTTGGTTTCTGTTCAGTGCCTCCGGACACGGACACATTTGCCATACAAGCAACTATCACCAGAACGCTCATCTGTTTCAGAAAATTCCGGAGCTTGATGATTCTGTGCCAAACCATAAAAAATCACTTTCATTCACCGGTTGGTCGACCGGAACCAGCAAGCCTTGAAACATCTGCTTTCAAGTACGCCACGAGGTCTGCAATCTCATTAGGTGTCAGAACTTTCTCATATCCCTCAGGCATCAATGAAACATTCGAATAGCTCGCGCGGTCTATATCTGTGTACGCAACTGCTTGCATGGCACCCTCTGCTGATGCGAGAAACATCGCATTGGTGTTCTCTTTGACGAGTAGCCCCGAGACGACCTTCCCGTCGTGCGTCACTACATTCACAGTCTCGTGATAGCGGGCAATAGATGCACTCGGAAATACAATCGCTTCCAAGAGATCGCGCTCACTTCGAATGGCACCGATTCTTGTTAAGTCAGGGCCAAGCCTGACACCTGCTGTACCCTTGAGGTGGCACGTTACACATTTCGCTTTCTCACGATTGTGAAAAAGTTTTTCGCCACGTTGCCAATCTCCCTGAGGGAGAAACGTTGCCAATGTGTCGAGTTGTTCTTTTTGTCTTGCTACCGCTTCAGAATCTGGCTTATCCGCTTGTACAAATTCAATCTCAGGATACTTTGCAGTGCGAATAGTCGTCCTGTCGAGCTTCAACATGCGTTGCACACGCTTGGTCACTGGATGTTGTTTTGGCAAACCGTTCAGTCCACCAATCTCATAAATCGCATATGTGAGAGCATGCTTCAGAAAGGGGTCCATATCTCCCGAGTAGCACTCCAGCAGCGGTACTGTTGCGTGAGCCTGCCCGATTCTGCCAAGTGCCATCGCTGCTACGCGCAGAACATGTGGATCATCAACTGTAGAGAGCACATCAATCAGGGAATTCACGGCGTGCTTATCTCGCCAGAGCGCCACGCTTTGGATCGCGGCCACTCGCACCCCCGGGTCTGACGACTTGATAAATTGCCGAACAACATCACGTGCGTAACGACCAGGAATTCTGTGCAACGCCCAAATGGCAGAAACTCGCGCCGGCGACAAGCACAACGACTCAATATTTTCTTCAGACGCCAGACACTCGACGGCACGTGTGACAACAGCCGGTCGTTCGTCGGATAGCCACTCGACCTGTGGGTTCTTCCAGTCAAGCGCGAGACCACGAGGATCCTTGACCTGGGCCACATCCTTCTTTTTCATCCGATAGATTGCACCAAGCATATCTGGCTTGGCTATCTTGGATGTCGGACAACAGATCTTGTACCAACTACCGGTATCGGCCACAAGCAAACTGCCGTCAGCATCTTCAATGACGTCTGTTGGATGGAAGTCTGTTTGATCACTCTCAAGAAACGTACTTACTTTCGTGTCAAAAGATGAACCAGCATGAGACAGTTGATGCCTGGAAAGACGTCGAGTATTGAATTCTGTGCAGATCAGGTCGCCCCGTAAACCCACGGCAGCGTTCTGCGGCATGACAATCCCTGATGGAGCTGCTGGCCCGAGGTGCGACAGAACAGGAAGCAGGTCACCCGTGGCAGGATGTGGTGCGAGCACACGTGGATTGTTCCGACCGTACACTCCGCCGTAGACAGCATGCAAAACGCCATCTCGTCGACCTGGTGCTGAAAGATCGAAAAAAGTTCCACTCAAAAACCGTTCGCCAGTAGCACTGAAGGCGAGGCCGACAGGATTGTTCATCCCGCCTGTGATCACTCGTTCCAACTGACTCCCATCAGGAAGCGCACGATAGATATGGGCTGCACGCGAGGTCCGCGTTCTCCCGTTGGTGAGCTGATGCTGTTGTGGAGCAAAGGCACCTTTACACCAGTAGAAAAAACCATCGGGCCCACGATACGGACCGTGCATGTCGTTTCCACAATTTTCAACCGAACCGCCATCAAACCATACAGACCGTTCGTCCGCGACATGGTCCCCAGTGGTATCACGGAGTTTCCAAATGTGAGGTGGTGCGCCGACGTACACCGAACCATCATGAACAAGTATGCCTTCAGGAAAAGGCAACGTATCGGCAAACACCGTCGACTCATCAAATATTCCATCACCATCACGATCGATTAATCGTAGCACCCGGTGCTGTGGATCTTTTAATTGAACGGGAGCTTTGTCAGTGTTGCCAGAACTATCCGTGACATACAGAACCCCCTCGTTATCAAAGCACATATGCATTGGTCGTTTCACCAATGGTGGTGCAGCAACCTGAACAAATTCGTACCCATCTTGAATCGTAAATGTGTGTGGGTCGATCGTGACGGTTCCTGAACCGTTGACGTTCGAGAGCACACAGGACGCGCAGAGCGTGACGAACGCAGCAAGCCTGTATTTCGACCGCCTACTCACGAACCGGGACAGACATACCTCAGGCCGTACTTGCATCCATTCAAGAAGAATTGCCCACAACCTAAGGAGATGTTCTCTTTTCTTCTTTGGCACCAAGACGATCCAATCTTAGGAGATCATGCGTTTGAACAGGTTGTGGGTAATTTGTTGCACCCGCTCATCGGGCCCCTTTTGCGCGACACCATGCCGACTCGGATTTTTATGCCCTGGCGGACTCGACAACCCATTTGCCCACCAGATGGTTGCGGCATTGAACACAACATTGCCTTTCGGGCCATCGTAAACGGTCGCCGTGTAACGCCCAACCTTTTTACGATTGATCGTTGCATCTCCCTCGGCAACCACCTGCATGCCTGGCAGACTCATCGCAGGAGCCCCGTGCCATTCCCAACCTAAAAGATTCTTAATCGAGTCACCTTTCTTCATCCCGGTTCCCGCAAACAGCCAGTGATCTGGAATTGCACAGGTCCAGTCACCAACACCCATGCCGCGTCCGTTTTCAGAATCGAGCCGTCCGCCCATGAGTAGTGCCCCATCAGGGCCCATGTTCAACTCAAAATCTGATTCATTCAGCACTCGCTCAATCCGGATTC
>JBDOMQ010000323.1:0-6048 GCA_039831725.1 Pirellulales bacterium | reverse complement strand
ATCAGAAGTAGTCAGCTTCATTCTTTGTTCTGAACACCAAAAAACATGAGGTGCTGCCATGGCAACTCATCAAATTCACGTTCCAGAACAAAACCATTTGGTTCAAGTTCTTTTTTGACCTGTACCTTTGTCATCTTGTGAAGCGGCTTGATTGGTACCGAAGCATCTTCGCCACGGAACTCTGCTAAAACAACTTGGCCACCATCAGAAAGACTCTCTCGGATGCGTTTCAGCATTTTTTCAGGATGAGAGAACTCGTGGTAAACATCAACACAAAATACGAGGTCGACTTCTCCCTTGGGCAACCGAGGATCAATAAATGTTCCCAAAACCGGCTTGATGTTAAAGAGTTTTTCCTTCCGTGCCCGTGTAACGAGCAATCGAAGCATTTGGGGCTGGATATCGACTGCGTACACTATTCCTTCAGGACCAACACGTCGTGCAAGTTCGAGTGTATAGAACCCATTCCCACATCCAAGATCACAGATGGTTTGTCCTGGCTTTATTTGAAGTGCTTTAAGAAGCAGTCGGCAATCTTCTTCACGCTGACGACTTTCCCGAACGAGCCAAGGGGCTCCTGTATAATGCATCGTCTGTGCAATCTGTCGACCCATGTACTGAGTTCTGGGCGGTGGGATTTCAACAGAACGATCGACGCTGAGATCAATTGCCAGTGGACGTTGTGATGAACGTTCTGGTTTTCTCGACGAAGACACCCCATCCGCAGCCAGTGAAAGTGCACAAACACAGGCTGTAGAAATAACCGCTTGAGAAACTATTCGCACAAGATAATTCAGTGAATGAGACATGTACGTAGTCTACAGTCGATAGAATAAAAAGAGATAGAGTCAAGCGACGTGATAGCGGGGTTTTTCCAGCAAGGGTATTCCTGCAACGTCGTAGCAACTCACAATTGAAATGCCACAACGAGTCGCGTATGCGGTGATCTGCTCGCGATCAACGAGGATTGTCTTGCCAGCCTCAATCACAAGCACCTTGCCTCCTGAGGCTCGAATTGACTGGAGGGTTCCAATACCAATTGTCGGCATATCGAACCGTTCATCTTGCTGAGGCTTTGCGACCTTCACGACTGTCATACCACCAGAACGGCAAAGCCGACCTGCCCGCCGGATACACTCATCAGTACCTTCAATTGCTTCGAGGGCCATTGGCGCCTGGTTCTTTACGACTACTGTCTGCCCAATATCGAGACGTCCAAGTTCTTTCGCGAGCCGCCATCCAAAAACCACATCAGACATTTTACGTTTTGAGAGTGGCTTACCCGCAAGCACACCCTCTGTTGCCAACAATTCAGGAGCAAAATCTGTTGCCGGACAAATGCGAATTTCTGACTTCTCAAACGCAACGGCAATTGCTCCAAGCAACGCGTCGTCGCGGTTGTCTTTAGCACGGCTTACAAGATGTGGCCAAAACGTCTTGAGCCCTTGCCAGTCGGGCATATGCCGAATCCATCCGAACCGACGAAACAGTTGCTTCTTATGAATCTTTCCGGCCATCGTCGCTCGTCGTACGCCATTCCTATGAAAAAAGTCGATGGCTTTTCCAATTTCAGCAACACCTACTTCTCCATAGACATCAGCTATTCCCTCGAGTGATTCTTCGGCATGATGCCGGATTGTTAGAATTGCAACCCGGCCGCCACGTCGATGAATCGCTTCGGCAGTAGCAATTGGAAACCGTCCCCAGCCAGCAAGAATACCGACTAGTTCTCCATCGAGTGATGGCAGTTTGTTCGCGTCCCCGGACAAGGCTTTCATTGTGCTATCAACTACTCTTTACCTAACGATTTCAAAATACTCCGTGAGGACGCTTGTCCTTCCCGAGTCAGATCTTATGCCGCTTTTGAGGAGGACTCTCCTGTTGACGATTGAGACCTCTGTTCCAATTCTTCAACTCGTTTGAGAAGTTGCTTCACTTGCTTTCTCATTTCAGGAAGCTTTGACATCGAAGCAAGTTGCAACTTGCGTTGTCTCAGATCAATGGCCGGCTCACCAAGTACAGTTTGCTTCGGTTGAACATCATTAGAGACACCTGATCGTGCACCGAGCACCGCACCATCACCAATGTGAATATGATCGCGCAGGCCACATTGACCAGCCATGATCACCCATTCACCGGTCGTTGTACTTCCCGCCACACCGACTTGAGAGCAAATCATATTATGACGACCGATGCGGCAGTTATGAGCAATCATTACCAGATTGTCTATTTTCGTGCCGCTACCAATCACTGTTGGCCCGTATGTTCCACGATCAATAGTTGTTCCAGCACCAACTTCAACATGATCACCTAATTCAACCCAGCCAAGTTGAGCAGAAAGCTGTAAACCATTCGCCTCTGGCTTATACCCAAATCCAAATGCTCCCAGGACGGCATTCGAATGAATAATACAGTCTCGGCCAACAAGCGTATCCTCATAAAGAACAGCATTGGCAAAAATAGTTGTTCCAGCACCAATCCGGCAGCCTGCGCCAATTTGAGCTCCGGCATGAATAACAACTCCCTCCGCAAGTTCAACATCAGGACCTATGAGAGCAAGCGGTTGAACTTCAACATCACCCGCAAGTCGGGCCGAGGAGTCAACGACGGCTTGGGGACTCACACCTTGACGGTGTCGAGTGCGTGGAGGGCGAAAATGTTGAATAATTATTGCAAAGGCTTTATGAACATCTACAACTTCAATCGTTGGTCGATCCTGCATTCCAGTGCCTATCGGAACAATAGCAGCCGCTGCTTGGCTTTTGGCCAAACTTGGTAGTCGCTCAGCAGAGTCAACGAGTGTTATGGCATCTGTAGTCGCCGTCTCCAAAGTCAACGCTGCAACTATATGCTCTTGAAAGTCGAGCGCATCAGGTATGACAAGCTGACCTTCGACCAGTTTTGCAACCATAGAAAGAGACTCAGACATTGGACAAGCTCCCTGACCAAACCCATAACAAAAAGCACAACGCGGCTGTGGATTGGGAGATTAGGACTCCTGCTGAAGGGATGCAAGGTCGGCCAAAGCTGGCTTATATGCCAACCAGAACTGCCATAACATGCCTACAGAAAGGGCCATTCTGAACGACCAGAGGACTGTCCGTATCCAATTTGAATTGACGAGAAAACGGTGTGTTTGGGCATCCCAGCCATTTGAAAGCTGCAGATGACACGGCACCTGGAGAAAAAACGTACTTGCCCAGATTCCCAAAAGGGCTGTCATTCCAATGACAGGAAAAAGTAGGTGGACACCGCGAGGGCGATGCACCAGAAGCCAGACGGCAACAACGCCTTCAATCAGCATGGGAGGAATAACAACCGGCCCGGTGCGTTCACGGTGGGCTGCCTCCCAGTTGCCAAAATCGTCGTGAGGCCATCCTTCCATTAAAGGATAATGCACGACCTGAACAAACCAGATGAGTCCCGTCATGAAACTAGCTACAAGCACCTGAAGAAGGAGAACGCGAGCACCCGGAACGATATTTTGCATCATGTTCCTATCGAAGCAAGCACTTCAACCGCGTTTCCAGCAGGGTCAGCAACGTAGCAACTCCGCGTACCGTCTCGGTGTGGTTTCAATTCACCAAAAGCTTCTGCCTGATGATGGATAAAGCCTATGTGTGGCGGATGTTGATCTGATATCACAAGTGCCAGTCGAGTGTTACCAAATTCAAGGAGTGCCCATGTCTCATCCTGATACTCAACGTCGCAGCGAAAGTGTTTCGTATACCACTCAACAGATTCTGCAACATTGTTGACGGTTATCGCAACATGATGAATTTCATCAAGTTGCGCAGTCGGGTCCGCTAGAGGCAATTCATTCGATTTGAAAGGGATGGCCATTCGATTTCCTTAAGAACAGGCTAGAACTAAACCATTTTTATTGTACATCTGGCAGAAAGATAGAGAGCAAGGAGATAACGAGTTTCTGAATCAGTTTTTTGCTTTCAGATCGGCAAGACCACCATCCACTCCAAGAACTTGGCCCGTTACCCAAGAATTTTTTGGATCAAGAAACCAGCAAATCGCACTTGAAACATCTTCTGGCTCACCAATCCGACCAAGGGGATGCATTGAGACAGAGGCTTTCTCGGCCAGTTCACTTGATAAGAGACCTGCGGCCAGCGGTGTTCGAACAAGCCCAGGGGCCACGCAATTGAACCGTATCTTGGCACGAGCGTAGGTCGCAGCCGCAGAACGCGTAAGGCCGATGACACCCGCTTTTGCCGCTGCAACTGCCTCGTGATTCGCAAGGCCTATCCTGCCGGCAGCACTGGAAAGCAGGACAACTGATCCTCCCGAACTTCGAAAAAGTCGACCAGCAGTCCGGACGCAGTGAAACGCAGAGGTTAAATTCGCCGAAATTGTTTCATGCCATTCTTCCGGTGTGGTGAGATGTGCTGGTTTTAAAAGAATCGAACCAACACAATTAACAATACCTGTAAGTCCTTGCAGTTTTTCGTGGGCTTTATTACCACACTCGTCAACCGCTGCAGCATCTGTTGCTTCCAGAGTTCCCCAGTCACAGCCTAACCCAGACGCATGTTCTTGAAGAGTTTCTACGTTGCGTCCCGCAAGGAACACCTTCCCACCAGAAGTAACGATCTCTCGTGCCACCGCCGAACCAATGCCGCCAGCGCCAATAATTAAAACTTTCTGCACGTAAGCAACTCCAACAAAGGATTTATTTCAGTTGAAGACTTCTGTTTACAACCAGTCGCCGATGGTTCGTTCAAGATTAGCTTCTTCGGCCATGGTCCGCAGTTTTGCTATCGCCCGAGTCTGAATCTGGCGGATTCTTTCCTTGCAGACTCCCATTTCTGTTCCAAGTTGACGGAATGTTTTTGGCTTATCGCCATCGAATCCAAACCGTGCGAGCACAATTTGCTGCTCCCGAGGCTCAAGGGAGTCAAGAAATTCAGAAAAGAGTGTTTTGAGAAATTTGACCTGATCAGGAGAACATGCTTCGTGATCTGATATTTCTTCGGCCCGATCCTTCACAGGTTCATCGTCGGAGGCAAAACGATTCCGGTACTGCCGACCTTTGTGAGAAATACGGAAAAAATGCCTCTGGATCGCGTAGGTCGCGTAGGTGCTAAATCGATTGCCTAATGCAAAGTTGAACTTTTCAACGGACCGCATCAGAGCAACATTTCCTTCACTTATGAGTTCGTCAAAAGAGTGGCTTGGCTCATTAAATTTCTTCGCTATCGAGACAACCAAGCGGAGGTTCGATGTAATAAGTATTGCTTTGACTGTCTCAGCTTCCGCGAGAATACCTTCGATTTGCTTCATCTGCTTCATTGTCGCTCGTTTTGGATCAAGACGACTCCTCTTTTGGAGTGCCTGAAATTTCAACCAATTCATTCGGCGAAAGTAGAATTGTTCCTCATCTTTCGACAACAACCGTGTCTGATACAAACTGGCCAAGTAGGGTGAAAGAGAGCGACTCGATGCAGTCTTTTTGTCTGAAGAGCAACTCTCCAGTGGAATTTTTGCATCTGCTGGTGGTGAGTTGGCAAGCAACTCTGCATCCTTTTCGAGGAACACATCTCCACCTATATATTCAATGTCTTTTTCAAAAAGAACTGCCCTTTTTTTTGAGAGAATTGTTTTTCTTCGTTTTTCAGAGGGTGAGAGGCCTATGATTTTTTGTGTCCCGCTTCCCTCTGGTGGAATTGCTGAATTTCTTCGAGACAATTTTTGCGATTTTGGGAGACGACGGCTTGGATCAGCGAGGGCAATCATGTCTTGTTCCTTTTTAACGAGTCCTGAAAGGACTGTCGGCACTACGAATCTTGCTATCGTTTAAAACCGCAGAACCCATCGTTTACTAACTGATGTTTTCCGAAATTCGTAAAAATGACGTAAATTTGTCCCATATTGCGACTCTCATGCACTGATTCTCAATTACTCTGGACGTTTCCCCTCTTCCCAAGGTCACAATACGATGTGTCGAAAACTTGTTCTTGTCTTAGGTGATCAACTCGATCAATCAAGTTCCGCGTTTGACGGCATAGACAAGGATCAAGACGTCATTTGGATGGC
>JBDOMQ010000231.1:0-6141 GCA_039831725.1 Pirellulales bacterium | reverse complement strand
GGCTGGAGCAGATTCCTTACTTTCGTCTTCCTGGGCGTATGCCACAGGTGCGGTACAAGTCATCACGACTCCTACCGCCAGTGTTATCGCTGCCCCAACGAGCAGACTCGAAACCAATCGATCCCCAATAAATCTCATAGCAAGCCTCCGCCTGACTGTAGTGTTGAAAGGAAGGCAGGAACGGCGTCCTGCCCTGTCGCCACACTGCACCGTTGCGTTGCATACCTAAGCGACTTTGAAGACTAGTTGCAAAGAACGTGCCAAAACCGAGAGAAGGCTGGGGGAGATACTAAAACCGCGGAAGAAAAGGCACTTCCTGCACAAACGCAACCACTTACCACCCCTCTCCCATCAACTAGCTCGCCTGCTAGCAAGGCAGCGGTGCTGGTAATAGAGGCACTGTCTCGTCCCGACTTCTTCTTGAGAATTCAGAACGTAACAACGCGTGCATCAGTGTCAGCTGGTGGTGTCATTCCACATCCAGCCTGCTTGCAAACTGACCTGTCAAGCTCGTCGCAAAGCCCACTATCGACAACTATTCCGGCTGTCGAAAGGAAATTCGCAAGAAGACGAAAGCCTCCTTGGGTGAGTATCGACTCGGGATGAAACTGTACTCCATAGAGATGTTCTTTTGGGTTCTCAACGGCCATGATCACACCATCCTGCGTCCGCGCCGTCACACGCAGTACCTGTGGCAGTGATTGTTCTTCGGCAATAAGGGAGTGGTATCGACACGCAGACATTGGGTTAGGAATTCCAGAAAACATGTCCGTACGTTCGTGCGTAACGCTGCTCATCCGACCGTGCCGTGGATCATTGCTCGCGAGAACAACTCCGCCTAGGGCCTCAACAATTACCTGATGACCTAAACAAACACCTAATATAGGTATGACTCCGCGAAATTTCTGGACACATGCTATCGAAACACCTGCTTCTCTTGGTGTACACGGACCAGGTGATATGACAAGTGCTTGCGGATTCGCTGATTGTATTTCCTCGAGATCGGCTTCATGGCTCGGCAACACACGCACCTGTTGGCCAAGAAGCACGAAATACCGTGCCAGATTAAAAACAAAACTGTCTCGATTATCGAGGACCACAATCATGTCGATCCTCCTGAAACAGTTGCCTCAAACGCAGACAGCATCCCCTCCGCTTTATGAAGACTCTCTGCATACTCCATTGCCGGATCACTTCCGACAGTCACGCCGCCACCAGCTGAAAACGTAATACTGTCCGCGTGAACCACAAATGTACGAATGAGGATATTTAAGTCTGCATTCCCATCGAAGCCAACATAGCCGAGGGTTCCACAGTACGGCCCTCTCTCATTCTCCTCTAATTGGCAGATAATCTCACAGGCCCGGTACTTCGGGGCACCAGTTATGCTCCCGCCCGGGAACGCCGCAAGCACAGCATCAAGAGCACTTGCTCCAACAACAAGTCGCCCGGACACAACAGACACTAGGTGCTGGACGTACCGAAATCGTTCGAGTCGACACAGAGCCTCCACAATAACGCTTTTCGGCTCGCAGACACGTGAAAGATCGTTCCGAACCAGGTCTACGATCATGACATTCTCAGCTCGATCCTTTTCACTCGAGTGCAAATCAGCACTCGCATAAAGATCTGCTTCTGGTCGAGAAAGCACGCGACGGGTGCCTTTGATTGGATGCATCGAGACGGAACCACGCGTCACCTTCAGAAATCGTTCGGGAGACATACTGACAATGGCAGCGTTACCGAAATCGAGATAGCCGGCAAACGGTGCTGGGTTGCACACACGAGCCTTTTTGTAAAGCTCAAGCGGATTACACGCCCCAGTGACAGAGAACTGCTGTGCGAGATTGACTTGAAAAATATCACCGGCTCGAACCAGATCAATACCCGACTGCACCATATTCGCGTATGTCGATGAAGAGTGTGTTGAAAAAACACCATCGCTTCCGGGAAGCGGATACAAATGGGCCGAGGCAGTCTGGCCCGCAGGTACGAGCAGTGACTCAGAGGACGTACTTTGACTTCCTTCGGCTGCACACAAATGCTTTTCAAGACGCTCCCGACTACGGGATCGCCGTTCCGCTGGTGTACTACATGGCACACCTTGGGAAATAGCCCAGACCTTTCTCAGTTTGTGATCAAACGCAAATACAACATCGTACAGGCCAAACTGCACGAGAGGAATTTCTGATCGCGTGCCTTTTTTATATTCAACGCCTAGCAGTGCCAAGCCAGCGTCAAAAGACAGCATCCCTGCTAAACCACCCTGAAACGGAGGCAGTCCCGGTATGGTCTGACAAGAGAAGCTGGCCAAACGACTTTTCATTGTGCGTACAATCTCTCGTATCGATTCGGCATCTTCCGGCTCGGCACAACTCGGTACTACAAAACTCTCAATCGGATCTGCTGCCACAAAAGAAAATCGATCGAGGGAATAGTCACCCTCTATCTGTTCACCCTCTGCACCAGAACCAAGATGACCGTGTGCCGCCGAACTACTATCGAAACAAACTAACCCACCGAGTGAAGCAAGTCCTTTCATCAGACTCTCGAGACCAGCCTCTGGGGGCAACTCTGCAACCAGGGCGCCCGAGGCGGTATACCAGTGATAGATGTTTTCTAGCTTCATATGATGCTCAAGATGTATCATCCCAGAGTCTTGCGAAATGTTTTATCAGAACCGGCCACACGCGCAGCAGCATCTGACGGGCCACATCCAATTTCTGGTTTTGTCAGGTATCCCCAGTCAAGGGCCTGATCCTGGTGATAATCTTTCCCCAGCGTAATCGCCGTAACCGCTTTTGCCATTTCGTACCCAAGGTAAAAAGCATGATTTGGATCAACGTCTGTTCGGCCATGGTCCACCAACTGATAAAAGAGCTGAAACGGATCCCGCGAAGACAGGTGAAGGTTCTTCCCAACAAGGTGAACCTCGCCGCGTTCAGCAAATATTCGGAAATTTGGATCACGAATTGCCCGAGCCAGCCTCTCGAGCGCATCGTCACCGTGAAGTTGCTGTTTCCCAGACCGAAGCGTAACCAGGCGTGGCTCCACATGCTTGGGCAGGGTTTTGTTCGTAACTGCGTGATAGACAAGTGCACGAGCAAGATCACATTCCTTGACACTACTTTTTGACCAATAGATCACTTCGGTCGTGAGCACTGAACGAATACCTATCTCCTGACAAAAACCAAGGAGCAGTGTATTGATGCCGGCTGAATCGACATCTGTCAACTCTGTCAGATTACCAATACCCATCATCATCTCAGACTTTGGATATCGTTTTCGTACATCAAGATACCGACCAAGGCTTGCCGCGAATCCGAAACCAATTGGCTCAAGGACAGGATCGAGCCGGCACGGAACACCTAATACTCTGAGTCTCGCGATTGTTTCATCAAACCCTTTGAGCGTCGACGGTTCGTCAGGCACGACAACCACTTCACAACCCCAGTCACCAGCGGCCTCTACGTTTCTCGAATTTACTGACAGAACAAGCGACGCGCCAGCTTGTGTTGCCGCGAGAACTTCACCTGGTTCAAAACTATCGACAGAGACTCGAAACCCTTCATTAACCAGCATGGCAATGGCACTGCCAATATCTGCCCATGACTCACCCGGCGTACAGCCCACATCAATCACGTCGGCTCCGGCTAATCGCAATCGAGTCGACTCTGCAAAAAGCTCTTTGTGTGAAAATCGATTTGCATGGTTGATCTCTGCGATCAGCTCAATATCGTGCTTTCCATAATCATCCAAATCCTGTCGTTTCTGACCAAACCACTCGTCGAGACGGCGGCAGTCTTCCGGACCTCGCTCGACGGGCACACCTGCTTTTTGCTCGAGCGGTGTCATCTCACCCTTGCACAGTCCAGGAATAACCACACGCTCGGTACCTTGTGGCACCTCAAGCCGCCGTGCAATCCAGTCCGTTGTCATTAATGCGGCCACTGTGATATTCAGCACCTGAACTGTTGGCTGAAATCCGATCTGGCTAGCCAGCCGCTCTAGCATGTTTCGGAGCGCATGCTCGGACAACTTTCCTGTGACGAAATGAATCCGTTCTCCGGTAAGCGAGGCATCTATCATGGAACCAGTGTAAACTCAAAACACATTTCATTTCGACATCTCAAAAAACAGTTCATTTCTCTTCTTTTCCACTGTCCTGAATACAAGGTTCTGTTCCGGTGATTCTCGAAGGCCTTCTAACAACGAGCACAGCAAACGGTGACGTTCATATTGCCGCAATGGGCCCAGAAGTAGCTGACCCTCGATTCATGAGTCACCTCACCCTCAAGCCCTTCAAAGGGAGCAAGACTGGCAGCCTACTTTTATCCCAGCCCGAGGGCGTCTTCCATCTGACTGATAATGTTCTGCTGTTTGCCCAGGCCGTGACCGGCGCGACACATGAACGTCCTCACATGCGTCCAGCTGATACCGTCAGCGGATGGATTCTCGAAGATGCTTGTGAGGCATTTGAGTTTCGCATTGAAAAGGCAGATACAACCGGAGAACGCTGTCGTCTGCGGGCGCGAATAGAAAAGTCACACTTCATCCGACCATTCCGGGGCTTTAACAGGGCTGCTCATGCCGTAATCGAGGCTGCCATTCTCTTTAGCAGACTTCATCTACTTGAAGCTGAGGAGGTTCAACGACAGATCGAATTTCTCCAACCGCTCGTGACGAAAACTGCGGGCGAACAGGAGCAACAAGCTTTTAGTATCATTCTTGATCAGACCGCAAAGCGATCCGTAAAGCCAACTACTTAGGGCTGGCTTTTACTAGCGTCGGCCTGCGGCACGTCATGCTGACTTTCGTAATGCCGTCGAAGTGCATCGAGACCAAAGTTATTTTCCAATGAATGCCATACTACGTGAGCGTGGTTGGCTTCGTTCTGCGTGTTGTCATATTCGATAAGAAATGAGGGGCCTTGAATTCGATAGTAATGACCTCGGCCTCGCTCAAAACTTCCTGCCCACGCAAACGTCAGCTCCTCCCAGTCGTTATCCGAGATTTCTGCTAGGACATCATCAGCCAATTCACCACGAAGCGTCCGTACAAGCTGCTCCACTAACCGTCGAAACAACGACCTCTGAACTGGGCTCATCTCTTTCCCGAACACTCCTTGCGGCACTCCCAGATCCAGCGATGCATCAGGAACCGTCAACACCTCTTTCGGTGCTTCCGAAGAAATAACTGACCTCTCCGCATGATTGTCCTGCAGAGAAACAATAAGTTCCCTTGCCATATCCTCTTCAGCGGCAAGCACTCGCTGGCCAGCCCGAGGTCCAGTCCGGATTTCTGCCGGACTAGCTCCTAGAAAGAGAGGTGTTGCTGCAGTAACGGCACCAGACACTGAACTAAAATTAATTGAGACATGATGGCCTTCCAGCCGCCAGCCCCATGGCTCAGTTTCCGACGGAGTACCAAACACCGAGAACCAGTACTTCTCAGGATCGCGCCGTTGTTCGTTACCAGGGCGATCTTTCTCGAGTTCGCGCAGAACACTCTCCAGGCTCATGATCGTTGTGACCTTGAGATACCCCTGGTGACTGAGCCCCGTCTGCATAAGACGGTAGGCAGCTCGTCGCTGCTTGAGATCCATATCTTTCAACGGCAGCCCCAATCGCTCCCGTGGCACAAAGTGCCAGTTCAGTCGCTCGTCACTCTCAAACGGAAAGCACGCTGACTTGTGCTGCTGTTCTGTCAACAGGCTCAGCCACGCCTCAACCTGAGCAACCATTTCCGTATTCACAATGCGGCGGTTCGATTCAGGTGATACATCATGGGCAGAAGCTGTAACCACACACAGAATCGGAGCAAACAGGAAGGCATGTACCACATAACGCATATCAAAAACTCTCTCCATTCATCTGAGTATCTTACAAAGGGAAATCCAGGACTGTTTAGGCTGACAAAACCGACTCACGCAGCATCGAGATTACACCCTCAATGCACCCACGTCATAACAAATTCTTCTCAACTCACTCGAAATTTTTTCAGAATTGTGTCTGTCAACTTTCCATTAATTCCAGGAACATCAGGAAGTGTGTAATAGCCATCAACAACACGCACGGGATTCTCCCAAATCTCAAAGAGCGATTCGTAACAGCATTCGATCATCGGCGTATTTACTGTTGC
>JBDOMQ010000287.1:0-6144 GCA_039831725.1 Pirellulales bacterium | reverse complement strand
AGGCAGCATCGAATAGGCAGGGGTCCGATGGATTCCTCACGAACAATGATGGACATCCTCTGACTCAATCTGAACAAGAATTACAAAGCCTTGCTCGTCGGGTATATGAAGAAAGACTGCAAGCTGGCATAGCTCGTGAGCAAGCACGCAAAGATTTGCCGCTGTCAACATATACAGAAGCGTACTGGAAAATAGACCTGCACAATCTCCTACATTTTCTTGCGCTACGAATGGATAGTCACGCACAACTTGAAATTCGGCGGTATGCGGAAACTATTGGGAATGAAATTGTCGCAAAACTTTTCCCTCTCTGCTGGGAAGCATTTTTAGACTATCGAGTTGAAGCGATGCGACTCACTCGTCTCGACCGTGGCGTTATTCAGCGTTTGGCATCAGGCGGCACAGCCTTACCGGCTTCTCGTGAAGATTTCAATACAGCTCAAGATGCATCGTGGGTTTCTCTGGAGCGATGTCGGGAACGAGATGAGTGCTTTGCAAAACTAGCGTCACTCGGACTTGTAACGGAATCGTGAGACGAGGGGGATAACTTCTACCAAGTCGCCTTCGTGATAATCTCCACAATTCTTCGGTAACACGAGGAGCCCAGTGGCGTGAGAAAGTCCAAGTAAGTCGGCTGACCCGCCCCACGGCAATGCTTCAGCAAGAAGACTATCCTCAGCCATTTCGAGACGACAGGGATGATATACGGGTCGGTCCCGATTGCCCCTCGCTGAGCCAATCAATTTTGCTGTGTGCTGCGGACCACTCTGCAAATTGGGCGAATGACCAGATACCACTCCCAATGCTGGTCGAACAAACAACTCAAAGCAAACCACGGCGCTTACAGGATTACCCGGAAGACCGAAGACAAGTGTCGGTGATGCCTCCGGTCGCTGAAAAACCCCAAACCAGATTGGCTTTCCGGGTTTCATACAAACTTTATGAAAAATACATTCGACGCCCATATTGTTAAGCGTTCTTGGCACAAGGTCGTAATCTCCAGCAGAGACGCCACCCGAAAGAAGAAGAATATCAGCCGCAAGCCCTTGAGCCATTAATGCCCTCAGTGACTCTGCATGATCTTTGGCAATACCCATCGGAATTGGCTCTGCACCGCAACGTGCCACTGCAGCGGCAAGCATCGGTTCATTCGTGTTACGAATTTGACCTTTTTCTGGAATTTGACAATCCGAAATGAGTTCATTTCCAGTTGTGATAATTGATACACGAGGAGGTGCATTCACTGTAACGTGAGAGGCACCTACCTCAGCAGCAAGTCCGATATGAACCGGCTCTAACTCAACACCACTGCTGATAACCGTCTGCCCTGCCTGAAAAAAACTGGCTTTTTTACTTACGTGTTGGCCAGAACGGAAGTGAGGGTCATGTAAAGAAACTTGCTCCCCGACGAAACCATCCGAACTTCCTGTAACGACTCGCTCAATTGGAATAACAGCGTCTGCTCCTGGGGGCATTGGAGCGCCTGTCATGATTCGAACGCACTGTCCCTCCTTGAGAATGATTGTTGTTGTTTCACCAGCACCAACTTCAGCAACAACATCAAGGGTAACAATCTGCTTATCATCCTCATCAAGAGTAAAGTCGCTAGAAATAACTGCAAATCCATCCATCATCGAGCGGTTCCACGGTGGTGAATCCGTATCTGAAATCACATCTTCTTGTAGTTGCAAACCAACAGCATTTTCGATACGGATGCGACGTGGCTGACTAACAACCGCGGACTTTTCTATTCGTCGCAGCGCTTCTACGACATCAATCATGAGACTAAACCACTACTTGTGGCACCAAGGAAAGACCGCAGTATTTCATGCCCGTTTAATGTGAGAAAACTTTCTGGATGAAATTGCACACCGTACACAGGCATTTCCCGGTGGCGAATGGCCATAATTTCTTTACTACCATCGGGTGCAAAAGCCCAGGCATCGACCTCAAACACGTTTGGCACTGATGCCGGATCGATTACCAAACTATGGTATCGAGTGGCCTCTATCGGCGAAGAAAGCCCTGCAAATAAGCCGCTGCCTGAATGCTCAATCTGATCAACCTTACCGTGCATCAGTTGCTTTGCTGCAACAATCTTTCCGCCAAAAACCTGCCCAACAGCCTGGTGACCAAGGCAGACTCCAAGAATCGGCATACGACCAGCAAAACGACGCACAACATCACAGGAAATACCCGCTTCGTCAGGGGTGCATGGACCAGGTGAAATGAGCAGATGGCTGGGCTGCTTTGCAGCAATTGCATCACCATCGATGCAATCATTGCGATAGACCTCAACGTTCATGCGTGGCTCTATTTCGCCAATTCTTTGAACGAGATTCCATGTGAACGAATCATAGTTATCAATAAGCAGCAACATCTGGCAAAATAAAATCTATTTGTTTGAAAAAATTGGCATTACCCCAAAAGTGTCACTGGATGACCAACACGCTCAACAAGCGGAATCACCTGGGGTTTATAAATTGTTGTATACGCTTCAGCCTGACGATGGGCGTCGAGAGCCTCTTGGGAAGACCAATGCTCGACCATCGTAAAGCGGTTTGCCTCCGTTTTAGAGTGGTAGACATCAAATCGCTCACAACCTGATTCGTTCCGACTCTTTCTCATTGCCTCACAGAGCAAGTCGCGCACTAACTCAATATCACGTTCTTCTTTTACTGTCAGAATAATATTCATACAAATCATTGAACTGCATCCTTAAACCATTTCATCTCCTTCACTGTACCACGATAGGTTGCAAAGTTGCTCCCTGACCGTATTTCCGGGCGAGGATACGAATATACGGCGGCAGAAAAGCTGCTCGATGGGCAAATGAGCCACGAGTTGCTTCTGAATCACCCTTACTTGGCTCAAAAAAGTCTTCGAGATAAAATCCTGCACGACATATTCCACCAAGAATATCTGAAAGAGAATGTGCAAATTCATCTGTTCCAATTTCTCTCAAACGAGACGGTGGTGCCGGTGGCAGTGCTTTTGAGCTCTCCGCTGATCGACGCTCCGGAAAAAGCACCTCGTACCTACCAGCTAAATTTGGCTGCAGCGATGACTGTAGACTTCTCGGTGATTTATGCTGACTCATGTACAAACCACCCGGACGACAAACACGTGCAATTTCAAAGAAAAGTTGCTTGAGAGAGGGTAGGTAGCAACTACTGACCGGATGAATAACGAGATCGAAACGATCATTCTTCAGCATTGCAAGGTCATCCATCGAACTCTGTATGAGCTCGAGATGAATTTTCCGTTCCCTTGCAACCTGTCGATCGAGGTCAAGCATTGCCTCTGATAGGTCAACCACAGTCACTTTCGCACCGGCCGCAGCATAGATTGGGCCGTGCTTCCCTCCACCTGCGGCAAGGCAAAGAATATTCAGCCCGTTTAAGCTAAAAGGAAGCCACGGACGATCTGCAGGACCACCGGTGCCAAGCCAGTTCCTTGGATCTGCAAATGCTTCGTCACAAGCAGGACTTGCCAATGCGTCGTGTGATTTGGCAAGTCGGTCCCATGCTGCAGCATTTTTATGCAGTGTTGCTTTCGAAACGGAAGAATCGGAATCATTTTCCATAACGAAAATTTTAGTCGCGTGGGACTGATGAAAGCAGCCCCATTTGTCTCATTTCTGCAAGTGGTGGCCCTGGCCGCCACTTTTTTCGACGAGCGTCGTAGACTGCTGGAACAAGTGTCTGACGACCAGTCTCAGGATGCTCACATCGTTCTCCAGCGAGTGGAAGTTCAAAGACTTTGCCACTTTCTCGACAAACGTAGCGAATGACAATCACATCATCGTTCTCAACAGCCGGGGGTCTCTTTGCAAATACCGACGGGTAGAGAAGCCATGAGGCAAGAATCAGGCCGAATATCGCACCCCAGAGACGCATATCTTTCATAAGAAATCTCCTACGAGTGAATAGTCTAGTTTCGGTCCCACAACGCATCCACTTCTGCGGCATCTGCAGGATCTCCATTGCAGATCACCCCTATATTGTGGAATTCCATCTGAGTCACTTGACCATCACTTGTCCACGGTCCTTTTCGGAACTTTCGGCTGAAGCCTTCAACATGTCCGTCAACAAAGACCGCATTGGCAAACTCACCACCATGACGAAAATGAACTACTGGGTCTGCCGTCGAGGGTTTACTAAAACCACCAAGCTGTTCTCTCAGACCATACGGTGCTGCAAAATAAATCATTGCGGTCTCTGCGAATGCAATTGTTCGAGAGGTCTCAGGGACATCTCTGATTCGATATGCTTTATCTTGATACGGTCCTGTAGCATCGTAATAACCTCCTGAACCAGGTCCGAGCTGCGTGTTGTACCCAAACGCGGTGGCGATACGATCACCAAACTTGACTTCTTCAAGCATTGGTTCTGAAAAGTTTGGACACTGCAAAACAGAAGCATTTGATTCAAAATATGGCTGCAGCGGCCCGGCTGTGACATCAAGCGTGCCATTGGAGTCAGTCGTGTAATCAACTTCACCGAACCAAAAAAGAGCTTTGCCACCAGGCGTCCAGCTTCCAGCAGCAGACGCTGCAAAGCGAGTATCATCATCAACCTTCTGACTTGGAAACTTTTTATTTGCAGACATGTAACTGTGCATCGCGACGCCTAATTGCCGCACATTGCTTGAACAACTTATCCGACGGGCTGACTCGCGAGCCTGCTGCACTGCAGGCAGCAATAAACCAACGAGAACACCAATAATTGCTATGACAACAAGCAGTTCAATCAGTGTGAAGCCTGCTTTTTTTTCACCACATGTCTGTACCGGTCCGCTACCTTGAAACGACACATTTTCCCCGTGGAAATAGAAATCTCGAGTCATACTAAAATCCTCTCGACCACAGCAGAATGAACCCGCTGTGACCATGAATTGTAAATCTGTCTACGGACCACTCGTGCGGCCCGTGCTCGTGAAACCGCCCTCGCAGTCACACGTGCTCTCAATGCGTATTGGTAGGTCTTCTGACTCTCAGACGTGCTTGGACAATACCTTCTCGCAATCAAGCCTGATCGCAATGGTCGTGATTGTTGTCCAAGCCAAGTAATCGAAGTGATTCGAGTTACTTATCTGATTACAGCGGCGGGGCCGTCCCGGAATTACACCGGTGTTCCCTGTATGCTCCTCGATGCCAGATCGGCCTGAGAAGCCACCAAACGCTAGCCGGCAGCATAGGTTTATAAATCGCCGTGTCAACTACTGGCCGTATGCTTCGGGTGCTCATTCGGAAAACTCCACCTGGCCGGAAAAGCCTTCCAAATTGCAGCCTTGAAATGATGGAGTTTTACGGTCAGGTGATTTTTAACACTCGGGAATACCGGTTATAGGACTCAAGTCCTCACAGTCAGCACGACAGTCAAAAGCACCATCTTTTTCCCGACTGATACAGCTAAGTCCTTACTAAAAAAAAACTTAGAGCCAACTCAAGCCTGTTTCCCTCGTCCGCCGATAGCCCCTGTGTCCCCCGGGGCATCACTGTGCCCGTCGGGTAACGAAACGGGGGCGGTAGTAACCTGATTTTTCTTGAGTCACGGATTGGCTCGGGCAGGCCTACCGCAGAAGTTAGTTCGTAGATCACACCCTCGGGGTGACAAGACCGCGCGGTCGGGATGAATCATTCTGGCGTGATCTACAAGCAAAGGAGATGTGGCTCGATGAAGCGTATGATGTTTCTCGGTGCACTGGTTTTAGGTGTTACCGTCTGTAGTCAGTCTTATGGATTTGAGCTTCTTGATAGAATGCTTGGCCATGGCTGTTGCGATTCGTGTTGTGATTCATGTGAGCCGGCTTGCGGATGTGAGCCAGCTTGCGGTTGTGAGCCAGCTTGCGGTTGTGAGCCAGCTTGCGGATGTGAGCCAGCTTGCGGTTGTGAGCCAGCTTGCGGATGTGATAATGGATGTGATAGTGGTTGCTGCGATAGTTGCTGCGGTAGCGGTTGCTGTGGTCGCAAATGTGACTTGTTTGGTGGCTTGAGAGGTCTTTTCGAGCGATGCCATCGTCGTGGATGCTGTGACAGCTGCTGCGACAGTGGTTGCGAGCCAGCTTGTGGTTGCGAGCCAGCTTGTGGTTGCGAGCCAGCTTGTGGTTGCGAGCCAGCTTGTGGTTGCGAGCCAGCTTGTG
>JBDOMQ010000367.1:0-6179 GCA_039831725.1 Pirellulales bacterium | reverse complement strand
GAATAGGTTGCTGCGCTAAATCATCGACCTCAAAACCACTTGCCTGAAAAAATGCTGGACGATCGATACCACACCGTCTCCGGAGACCAAGAACGAGCCTTTCCCGAGCTGCTTCCTCTGCCGTCATCGTGTCAACATCTCCAATAACACTTTGACCATTGAGTAGTTTTTTAATCCAGACACTCACACTTCTCAGGTTTGTTATTCGATTTCGTCCATCGAAGCGAGCGGCCCCAGGACCAAATGCTTCCCATGCCCGGCAGTCCCAATAGGCTTCATTATGTCGACAGGTCATGGCTGGCTGAGCAAAGTTTGAAACTTCATACTGCTGATATCCTGCTTCTGACAACTGATCTATCACCAACTCAAACATATCTCGTTCAAGATCTTCAACAACTGGAATGAGCGTCCCTCGTGCACGCTTCCCCCAAAAAGCAGTTCCTGCCTCCCACGTTAAACAGTAAACAGAAACATGCTGGGCGCAGAGAGAAACAACCCCCTCAACATCACGAGCAACCAGATCGAGCGTCTGTTCCGGAACTGCAATTATGAGATCGACGCTCACTGTCAAACCCGATTTCGCCAAGAGATCCATCACCCGCCGTACATCACTCTCTCGATGATCACGATCAAGTGTCTTGAGCGTCATTGAGTTGAGTGACTGAACCCCTAGACTTACCCGATTAATACCGCACTCATGAAAAGCCTCGATCATACTTTCTGAAACGTCTAACGGGTTCGCTTCAATCGTAACCTCGGCGGTGGGCGACGGCTGTAAAACATCATGAAACTCTGAGAACAAACGCTTCACGCCATCGGGCCCTACCTGTGTCGGAGTGCCACCTCCGAGATATAGCGTGTCCAGTTCGATCGGCTGGTTAAGCCTCCTCATCTCAGCACCTAAAGCGGTGAAATAGTCCTCGAAAAGATCGTCTCGTCCTGCTACCAACGTAAAATCACAATAACCGCAACGATGACGACAGAAAGGCACGTGAATGTAGGCATGCCGAACACGACTGTTCACAGCCACACCTGAAGGCGACCATCTAATTGATCTGGCAGCCTCTTTGAAAGTATCTGCTTAATACGTTCATCTGTGTATCTGGTGGAATAATGGGCCGCAATAATCACTTCGTTTTGAAAGCGTTCTCGACGAGCAAGAAAGTCATCGAGGTGCATATGCCCATATTTGTGAATATTCTCACGGCGGTGACTCTTCGCGACAAATGTCATCTCTGTGATTAAAATCATCGCTTCGTACATAGCAGGACATCGATCTAATCCATCCGGGTTGGAATCACCGAGATATCCAACCAGTGGGGTTCGCACTTCATCAGTCACATCAACACCCGAAAGCCGTAGATCACGAATTTGATTGCCCGAAAGATCCTGATATTCATTCTTAAGTTTGCGACGCCGGTCCCAGACAACGTAGCCCACGCTTGGGAGCGTATGGCACGTACTCGACACTGTTACAACATGCTCTCGGGAAAGCTCGATCTCTTCCCCAGGATGAGCCGGAAGAAGCGTACAAGGAAGCCGACCTTTGTCGAGGTCTGATACTGCCCGTAAAAATCGCTCAATTCGACCAATGGCCTTCTCAGGCACATAGATCGTTGGTGGATCCATTTTCATCATGCGGCGGCGAGCTACATACACCGGCAACGCTGCGATGTGATCTAGATGAGTGTGGCTAATGAACCATGTAGGCGTTGCCATAAAACCCCATGGTTGCCCACCAAGGTCAAAGCCAAGTTTCAATTCAGGCACGCGCCAGTAACTCTGGACGGCCGCTCGGGAATAGCCTTCGACCGTAAGCCCCTTATGCGACAGTGATCGAAGCGGAGCATTGTCAATCATGAAAGTCCTTCTGACACTGACTCTGTCGGCAAGCGATACTCCAACCAGATTTCATCAAACAGTTGCTCCTGCCTCGTGATTAATGTGCCACGACGAACAAGTTCCAATGCGGCAAGGAAGATTCCTACTACACGCGTCCGCGGCATGTCATCATCAAAAAATGATGTAAATGCGACTTTCCCTTTATCTTTCAGTTCTTGCTCAATGCGCTCAATGTGCACTTCAATCGGGGTATCATCTTGAATGATTTGTCGAGGTTTTCTTCGTTCCTGACGTTCGAGAACCCGAGTGAATGCCCCTACAAGATCCCATACTTGCGCATCTGCAAAGTGAATGGTTGCTGGCGGTCCCTTTCGCGGCAACTCCTCCGTATGAGAACGTACGAAACGAGATTCCCACTCCCTTGCGCGGTCTTCCAACAGCACCGCTGCATCTCGAAACTGTTTGTATTCAAGCAATTTCTCAACCAAGTCCTCACGAATTGGCTCGACTACCTCTTCTTGTTCTTCTGGGCGAGGCACCAGAGCTCGTGCTTTAATCTCGAGCAAGACGCTCGCTAATTCTACAAATTCGCCGACCTGATCAATCGCCAACTCTTCCAATACCTCAAGGTAAGCAACAAACTCCTCCGTCACTTTAGCAATCGGTACTTCGGTGACATCGACCTCATGTTTTTTTACGAGATACAACAAAAGGTCGAGAGGCCCAGCAAAAATATCTAGGTCGACTTTGAAACTCACAAAACTTACTCCTCTCTCACGGCCTGATTTACTTTTGAGTTACGGCAATTAAACGCGTACATCTCGAACAGACACCACTTTCCGTAGGATTCAGGTACCATAGGTTAAAAGTAACTATGTTTCATTCTTCAGCAAAGAACCATGCCTGAATACTCCAAACACCCTGACACGCTGTGGGCTCCGTGGAGATTGTCTTATATCAAGGGAAATGTTGAAACCGGTGCCTTGCCAGAACCGGACGCGTGGCGGTCTGGAGCCGATAAAAGCTGTTTTCTCTGCCGTGCAGCAGCACTATCGGAAAACCATGATCGTGATCTTGGCATTTTAGAGCGAACGAGCCATAGCCTCGTGATCCTGAACCGCTACCCTTATACGAACGGTCATATTCTAATTGCCCCCCTTCAACATCAGGCTACGCTGCAAGAAATTGATGCCCCCGTGTTGCTCGACCTCCAACAGCAACTCGCTTTATGGTGCCAACGACTGACAAAAGCGATCGAAGCTCAAGGCTTTAATATCGGGCTGAACCTTGGTCAGGTCGCAGGTGCCGGGGTACCAGGACATCTGCATTGGCATCTCGTACCAAGATGGCCAGGCGATGTAAACTTCATGACAAGTGTTGCTGGAGTAAGGGTAATTCCACAGGCACTCGATGACTTATGGGATCAATTGAGAGTCTGTCTATGACTCAGACCACTGGAGACAATGCAGAGCATTGCCGCACCATGCAGCTACCTTGCAATTGGCAGATTCGTGAAGCAGCTATCCTTGCACCACATGCCATGCATGCAACCGACTCAGCAGGCCGTGTGCATGGAGAAAGCCCTCATCCCTTTCGAAGCCCCTATCAGCGCGATCGTGACCGCATTGTGCACTCAGCTGCATTTCGACGGCTCGCTCATAAAACGCAGGTGTTCACTGACTATCCCGGCGACTACCACCGAAGCAGGCTCACCCACACACTTGAGGTCACAAGTATTGCTCGAACTCTTGCTCGATCTCTGGCATTAAATGAAGATCTGGCGGAAGCCCTTGCTCTTGCCCACGACATCGGACATCCACCGCTTGGCCATGCCGGGGAAGACACACTCGATGCGTTACTTCAAGAAGCCGGTGGATTCAACCACAATCGCCAAGCTCTTCGAATCATGACGTTGCTTGAACAGCGATACCCTGGTTTCCCAGGCCTCAACCTCTCCCAGGAAGTTCTCGATGCGCAATCTGTCCGAGCAAAACTACCGACGGCTCCACCTCCACTCCTTGAGACGCAAGTCGTAGATGCTGCTGATTCAATAGCCTACGACACACACGATGCAGATGATGCGATTGAACTGGGTTTTGTACGACTCGAAGAATTACTCGAGCTTCCACTTGTTGCGAAAGCGGCTGAGAATGTTGATTCTCAGCACGGAAAACTCGACAAACTCTTGCTGCGTAGAGCAGTGCTCCACGAACTTATTGAACTGCAAGTAGCAGGACTTGTTACAGAAACTTCTTCTCTATTACGCACTATGGGAAATGCCTCTGTAGACAAAATCAAAGAGGCGTCCACTGGTGGCAACAGACTTGTGATTCATGACCCAAAAGTCCAGCAAGGCAAAGACGAACTCGAAGACTTCTTATTCCAGCGAGTTTACCGAAGTGACCAAGTCATGAAGATTCGGCAACAATCACAAGAAAAGATGCGTGAGCTATTTTCCTGGTACTGCGAAACACCGCATGCATTGCCATCGGGCTATTTCCAGCGATCTGAAACAGTTGGCGTACTACGAAGTGTTGCTGATTACATCGCAGGCATGACCGACCGTTTCTTTAACCGAGACGCTGCGCATCGCCTAAAAAAATAGGCTGACGCTGAAAAACTGCTTTCTATTTCGCTTTCTGCCAAATTTAAGCCAAAACGCTGCGCGTCAATTTTTCTCGCATGGTAATATTTAGGTCGTGCAGGCATATCTTAATCATACCACCTGCAATCTGCATTAAGGACTCTGTTCGCCTACCTCTAATTTTTGAAATATATCCAATGGCACTCATCATACTTCGCTCACTGTTTTGCATGGTTTCTCTTGGCATCGCTGTCCTGATCTTTAAATCACCCTCAATGAGGTCCGCACCCGACTGGGTGCCGTGGGTTGTCTTGCTGGTGATGATGGGCATACCCCTGGCTGTAATTGTCATTGACTCTTTCATAAAAAGGAAAGACTTGACCATCATTACATCTGTCTATTTCGGTCTCCTTATTGGCGTTTTCTTAACGTACGTAGCTGTCCTTGCATTGAGTCCCCTTCTCGCCTCATTTTCAAATTCACCAATACTCCCCTGGCTACCTCTTATTCTTGGCATGCTCGTTTGTTATGTCTCGACTAGCGTGCTCATGCAGACACGCAATGATTTTCGCTTCATTATTCCGTATGTGGAATTTGCCAAGGATGTTCGTGGATTACGACCGAACGTACTTGATGCGAGTGCCATTATCGATGGCCGAATTGCTGAACTTGCTGATACCGGTCTGTTTCAGAGTCGATTCGTCGTTCCTGGGTCAGTCATGGAAGATCTTCAGCAGATTGCGGATGCTGTCGAGAAGCCAAAACGAATGCGAGGAAGACGAGGACTCGACGTCCTTGCAAGATTACGTAATACGCCGACTATTGATGTCGAAATCCATGGTCATTCAGGACAAATTTCTGACGGGGCATCCATCGAATCCGAAATAGTTGAGTTGGCACGCAATCTTGGAGGACGCGTTATTACAAACGAACCGACTCTCATGAAGATAGCTGGTGTCCGTGGCGTCCCTGCATTGAATGTAAATGACATTGCCGTTGCTTTAAGACCGTCATACGTTCCTGGTGACATGATGGATGTAAAAATTGTAAAGCAAGGTGAAGAACCAAGTCAGGGCGTTGGATTTCTTGATGATGGCACAATGGTTGTTGTTGAACACGGCCGTGAGATGATTGGGCGGTCTGCTACCGTGAGCGTCACAAGCACACTCCAAACGTCAGCCGGACGACTCGTGTTTGCCAGATCTGATGACTATGACGACTAGTCCTCACAAAATCACATTTTCTAGTCAAAATCGAGGCATTTGAATACTGGAAATCATGAACCTAATAAGGTGATCTAGCCGTGTTCGAAACGAATCTGGGCGATGTCAACGCCAGCGATGGAGTCATCAGGTGGCACCATGATCGTTTTTGACATAACACGATTATTTCTGCCATTGGAATCCATCAGGCAGGAACGACAATATCGTTGTGAATCGAACCTCGCTTCACAAAAACAACTTCCCTGACTCTGCTGTTGATGAGTATAAACTCACAGTTCAAAATCTGTGAGTTTACACAGTGATATGAAGACACGAAACAAACTGCTCTGCCTGCACCTCTTTTTGCTATGCACTGTGATTGCCGGCAGTGTACTCGCGAATGAAGAGCAAGGCCTTTTATTATTCAAGGAACACTGCAGCAGTTGTCATGGACTTCACGGCGAGGGCAGCGAAGCATACCCAGACCCATTACTCGGCAATCTTTCTATCAATCAACTTGCGCATTACATAGACAAGACAATGCCTGATGG
>JBDOMQ010000241.1:0-6190 GCA_039831725.1 Pirellulales bacterium | reverse complement strand
CCTATAAGGCAACAAATATATGAACCGTGATAATTTCAAAAGAACGGGTGCCGTGTTTGCGGTCAACTTTTTAAGTACTTCGATCGAGTGGATAGAGCCAGATTCGGCCTTCTAGGTGAGCGAACAACTCGATATTGAATCGGTCGCCGTAGATCCAGTGAATCCATGAACAGTAGCGAGTGGTGAGCGCATGTTCTCTCGCTCACCTAGTTCGATTTTAGTCACCCCGGTTTTCGGGGGAAACCGCATGAATAACGTCATTTTGCAGGCCAAACGTTCTATTTTCACAAATAAGGGGCTCTTGAATGCCTTCAAATAAAGGGCCTCTATATATAGATGCACAATGAGATGTCCACGATCGGTGAATGCAGACGGTATTGAGTAGTCGTTATTTGCAGTCAAAACTGAAGGAAGGGGATATTTCGGTGAAAGTGTTAGTTATCCCGGCGTATACGCTGCTTGGACTTGCCAGCGTGAACGCCGTCCACGATCCATTGACTCCAATAGAAGAGTACCACGTACAGGAGTACTTGTTGGAAGTTGAAGAGTCCATAACACCGAAATTTGTAAAAGACATACTTGAATCCGTAGAAATGTGAAATGCCTCGATGGGTGACCATGAAAATAAAAAAGACCGTGTCGTGCATGCAGCTTTCGGATGTCGTACCGAATTACTTACCTACGCACGTTCACTTCTTGGGAACTTTGCAGCAGCAGAGGATGCGGTGCAGGAAGCAATGATTGTCGTCATGAATAAATATGATCAGTTCCAGGAGGGTACATCGATCTTGGCGTGGTGTCGCTCGATTGTCCGACTTGAGGTGCTGCGTGCAAAACGTCGATATCATCAAGATATATCACTTGCACAACGACTCTTGGACGATGCGGTTGATGCAGCCTTTGGTGAATTTCAGATACACAGAAAGCATGATGAGTCAACGTCTCGGCGCAATGCCATACAGCATTGCCTCAAAAAAATTACTGATCGCGGCCGTGCTGTTTTGAAATCACGATTTACAGATGAACTTGGATATAAGCAAATTGGGGATCAGCTTGGCATGACCGTTGAAGCGGTACGAAAGGCACTCTTTCGGACGAAGAAGCAGCTTCATTCGTGTGTTGAAAGCAGACTGAGAGTTGCCTCATGAATACCAATCAGACCAGGGATGAATTATTTGAGCGTCACTTGCAGGGTGAATTAAGTGATGTTGAAAAAGAACACGTTGCCGAACTGCTTGATAGTGATGCTGCCGCGCGTCAGCAGTTCGTTGAACTTGCTCAATGGGACACCGAGCTTGGTGAAACGATACGCGAACATGCAGAGCCCGTAGGCAATAAAGACCTTCTGCCGTCAGGCAAAGGAACTAGAGAACGCGGAGGGGAAAACACGTTTTCGATTTCTCCATTCGCTACGTTCGCTACCGTTACCGTTTTGCTCATCCTGTTTAGTAGCTTCCTGTACCTGCAGATACGAACAGGTTTTGCTCCGGAAGAAAAAATCGTTCTCTCACAAACAGCGAGCAGCCCAATTGCCACGATTACCGGGTTGAAGGGTTCACTACTCTGGACAGGGAACCAGGGTGAACTTGTGCTCGACATGCATGTTGGTAGAGAACTGACAGGAGGCACAATTGAGGGCCTGGCTCCGGACTCATGGTTTGAATTGCAGTTTCAAGACGGATCTATTGTGACCATCTCAGGCACGTCAATGCTCACCTTCACAGATGTCGGGCAGAAAAAACTACGACTGAAGCAAGGAGCATTTACTGCAGACGTTGTTCCACAGCCCGTTGGCAAGCCAATGATCATTCAAACGCCATCCACCGTGATTGAAGTTGTGGGAACACGATTTGAAGTGGAAGCATTACAGGCGTTCACAACGGTGAATGTCCGGGAGGGAAATGTTCGCCTGAAGCATTTAGTCGATGGAAATGCAGTCGATATTCCTGCTGACTATCGTGTGATTGCAGAAGCTGGTGGTGATCTCTCACCAATGCCGCTACCAGCCGCAGAAAATTATTGGAAGAGTCAGCTGGATGTACAGGCTGGAGGGTTTGGAAAGTGGCTTCCGGCAACAAAAAAGAGACCAGCTGCTCAAAAAGCTCTTCCCTTCATTCCAGTTAACAATCCAAACGTGAGCCTGTCGCTCTTATCAATTCCTGTATCTGGGCGGAACGGGCCACCTGTTGTTCTCACTCCGCATGCCACATTCCGTGTTCGTGGTCGACTGCATGATTCGGCACAAGTTCACTTTGGTATTGCTGTGTCATATGGCAATGGTGAATTTGCCGGAATGTTTCGTGGAGACTTATTGAAAAAACAACCTGTCTCTGAAATCGCTGAACAAAAAGAGTTTGAAGCCGTCTATCAACTCAGTGACTTTACCGTTGATCCATGTGTTCGTAAAAAACAAGACTCGTTGGCACGCGCGCCTGATGGGCTCTATCTCGATCGGCTTTGGGTATTTACAAATATGGGAAGCTCAAGTGGGCTCATGGTCCATGAAGTAGAATTAATTCCGGGGGAAATAAGATGAGCACAATCCAGAAATATCCTTCTGACCAGATGCTTACTTATGAAAAAAGGCACGTATCCGAAATGAGATCTACCAACAATGATTCACGCATGACGCATCATCGTGCATTCACCCTCATTGAGCTCCTTGTTGTCATTGCCATTATTGGAGTTCTTATAGGCCTTCTTCTACCAGCAGTACAGCAGGTACGTGAGTCTGCTCGAATGCTGTCATGCAAAAATAATTTAAAACAGATCGGTCTCGCGCTTCATAACTACCATGATGCAAATCGTTCATTCCCACCGTTTTTTACCAGCTCAGGAGGAAACGAAACACGAATCGCTGATCAAACCGGTAAGAGTGCAAATTGGTGCGTTCTTATTCTTCCCTACATGGAGCAAAGCGTGATCTACGATCAGTGGGACTTTGATCTCCCCCCACATCAAAATCCTCAGCGATCGGAACAAATCACTGCCTTTCTTTGCCCGTCTGATTCGAGTTCGAGCGGTGAACTATGTGCCTATGCGGGTGGCAACTGGGCTCGTGGAAATTATGGAATGAATGTTTCACCGTGTCATCATGGCATACAAGACAACCAGTCTGACGGTGGGTTTGGTGCAGTCAATTCTTCGATCCGTATCCGAGATTTTCGTGATGGCACATCGAACACGGTAGCGATCAATGAATTGCGAGCAGGTCTGAACAAAAATGATCTTCGGGGATGCTGGGCCATGCCGGGGTTAGGGAGTGGAACCGCAGCCATGTACAACGATGCAAGCCGACCAAACAGCCGCCAGCCATACTCAGATGATATGGAAAACTGTGCTGTATCTGGATCGCTTGGTACGCCGCCCATGGGCTGCTACGACAGCCAGTCAACAGGACAGATGACTGCGCGAAGCCAACACCCAGGTGGGACACAGTTTTTGATGGCCGATGCCTCCACCAGATATGTGACAGAAAGTATTGATTTCAAAGGCGCTCAAAATAATTGTGGACCAGCAGAGCAACGAGGAATCTGGCAGAAAATTCATACCCGTAATAGTGGTGAAGTCGTAGGAGAGTTTTAATGGCTCCCTTCCAGAGGTGTACTCTTCAACGCACGAGTGGACTCGTTTCACTCTGTTTCACCGTTAGTTTGCTTGCAGGATGCTCTGAGCCCTCGCCAAGCCTCAGTTTTATTGCATCTTCATTAGCACCGGAGCAGCGTGAGACCGGTCAAGCATTTGAGAATTCAATTGGTCTCATTTTTGTTCCGATTCCATCTGGTGAGTTTCAGATGGGTACGTCTTCAGACACCAAAGTGAAGTGGTCAAACACGAAAGATGAATCTCCGCTGCATCGAGTTCAAATTTCAACACCATTTTTCATGAGTGTCTCTGAGGTAACTCAAGAACACTACACCATGGTCATGGATGAAACGCCTTGGCTTGGTGAACCTTTGACAAAAGAATCGGTAAACACTCCCGCTACGTATGTTTCTCACAAAAAAGCTACAGAGTTTTGTAAACGCTTGAGTGAAAAAGAAGACAGGGTCTACCGGCTGCCAACCGAAGCCGAATGGGAATATGCATGCCGCGGCGGCACGGTAACGGTATTTCACTTTGGCAACAAACCCTTCAAGCTTGATGACTATGGCTGGTATTTCAACAATGCCTATAAGGCCAAGGAGCAGTATCCGCATCCATGGGGTTTAAAAAAACCGAATCACTGGATGCTTTATGACATGCACGGCAACGTATGCGAGTGGTGCAGTGACAAGTACGACCTCTATCCCACCACCCTGATAAAGAAAGTCACCACCGACCCAAAGGGGCCTGAGAAAGGACGCTTACACGTTTGGCGTGGTGGGGGATTTAGTAGCAACGCACAGGATGTTCGCTCGGCAACACGACACATTTCTGGAGGATCGCACTTTAGGCCCGAGTATCTTGCCGGCTTTCGCATTGTTTGTGAAATGAAAGAACAAAACATCAAAAAGTAGTGAATGAGAAATAACATGAAATCCATCCTCACAATTTTATTTGCCCTTCTTTCGGTTAGTCCCGTTTTTGCCAATGAAAAACCACCGAATGTCATCACCCTCCTCGTTGACGACCTCGGCTACCGAGATATTGGCTGTTACGGTGGTCCCGTTAAAACTCCCGTCCTTGATGGCCTAGCCGCAGATGGTGTTCGGTTCACCGACTTCCATTCCGGGGCGCCGGTCTGCTCTCCTTCCCGTGCCACTTTTCTCACTGGCCGTAACCATATCCGCGCCGGAGTCTATTCCGTCCTCAGTGAACAGCGTCACAAAATGCATCTCCTTCGGAGTGAAACGACACTCGCTGAAGTCCTGAAAGAAGAAGGCTTCGGCACCGCTCACTTTGGCAAGTGGCATCTCGGCATGCCTGTTAACGGACGCAGCAATCCCACCCCGTCCGATCATGGATTCGATTACTGGTTCGGCCTGGTCAATGGGGCGCATCCGAGTCACAAAGATCCCACCAACTTTCTGCGCAACGGTAAACCCGTTGGGCCCATGAAAGGTTACTCCTGCCAGCTCGTTGTCGATGAAGCCATTGACTGGATCGACAAACATGGCACCGACGCACCATTTTTCATCAACATCTGGTTCAATGAACCTCACGCCGTCATTGCAGCCCCCGACGAGATCGTCTCCGAGTATGGTTCGCTGAACGATCAGGCTGCCATCTACAACGGCACCATCGACAATACAGACCGTGCCATCGGGCGACTCATCAACAAGCTCAAAGAACTCGGCGAGCTCGATAACACGATCATTCACTACTCCTCCGATAACGGTAGCTACCGACAAGAGCGCAGCGGGGAACTACGCGGCAAAAAGGGATCACATTACGAAGGTGGCCACCGAGTGCCAGGGATCTTCTACTGGAAAAGAAAGATCATCGGTGGTCGCGTTGAGAAAGAGCCTGCTGGAGCCGTTGACCTGCTTCCCACCATCTGTGGGCTTCTTGACATCGAGAAACCTAAGAGCGTCTTCCTCGACGGTTCAGACCTCACTCCTTTGCTCACCGGAATAGGTAATTTCGAACGTCATCAACCCCTTTTCTGGATGAACGGCTCCACCATGGCGCTTCGAATGGGTAGCCACACCCTTTTGGCTCCGAGCACAGCCAGACTCCCGTTTGACAATACGAAGGCGAACCGCTTACTGGAGCAGACCAAGACTGCTCTTGGGGACAACATTAAAAAAGAGCTGGGCGGTTTAGATCTTCGCTCCCGCATGTTCAACGGCCGATTCGCAGATCCCGAGGCGAACCGGCTACGCAATGAATTTCGGTCCTTGTTCTACTTTAACGAGGCTTTGATCCCACTCATGAAAAAGGGTCGTATCGATCGCGTTCAACTTTACGATCTTGCAAGTGATATCAGCCAGGAGAAGGACATCGCATCGAAAAATCCTGAGCTCATCGCGCAAATGAAAAAGCAGGCCAACATTATATTTAAAAGTGTGATGGCCGATGCACCTGATTGGTCTTCTCAAACTGGAACAGAAAATAAACAGGGTAAAGCGAAACAGACCCCTGAGAAAGGTCAGCGTGTTCAATCATCATCTCAAGACATTCTCAAGAAGATATCGCAACGCCCGATTCCTCGTGGCTACCGTGGCTCAAATCATCAATCTTATGTTGATGAACGAATGAAAAAATT
>JBDOMQ010000074.1:0-6228 GCA_039831725.1 Pirellulales bacterium | reverse complement strand
ACCTAGGGTACGACCCTTGATTCCTCGAGTTGATTCGAGAATTTCCTTATCCGCTCAGATGAATCAACGCTATGGAAAAAAAACAACGAGTCACGAGCGTCAAAAAGCAGAAAAAACCTGCACCGCGGTCACGCATTCGAAAGATTGCTTTTGAGGGCCCGCAGGACAATCCACTTTCTACAATCCGTATCGATGAACTCATCGAGCGATTTCTTGCCTTCATCCGTCACGAAAGAGGCCTCGCCGAGAATACCCAGTCGGCGTATCAGCGTGATCTTCAGTCGTTTGCAACCTGGCTCAGTGGCCGCTCACCCCTAACAACAACGATTCAAGACCTTGGGAATTACCTCGGCACACTCTCTGACGAGAAACAGTCTCGTGCCACAATTGCGAGAAAAGCAGCAACACTCCGGTGCTTTTATTCTTTCCTTCAACTTGAAGGAGTCATGACGAACAACCCCGCTGAACAGCTTGTCTTGGCTCGCCCCGATGACACGATCCCGGCTGTTCTATCAGCTCGTCAAGTTGATCTCTTACTCGATAGCCCATCGCGATTTACTGCCACAGGCGCACGTGACCGTGCTCTTTTAGAACTACTCTATGCCACCGGCTGCCGTGCTTCAGAAGTGTCTTCACTCAAGCTAGAGGACCTTCGTCTTGAGGAGCAATTTTGCACATGCCGTGGCAAAGGGAACAAAGAACGGGTGGTACCTCTTGGAAAGCGGGCTCATGCTGCGATCTCTCAGTGGATATCTGATCACAGATCTCAGTTTGTATCGCAATTAAGTGAACAGAACTATGTCATTGTGTCCACGAGAGGCAATAAACTCTCGCGGATGCGAATCTGGGAGATTGTCAGGGAGCACGCCACCTCTGCAGGTCTTGCCAGTGACATTTCACCCCATACGCTTCGACATAGTTTTGCTACTCATCTTGTAGCCGGTGGAGTTGATCTGAGACACGTCCAGGAAATGCTAGGACACGCGAGCATAGCCACAACACAGAGATACACTCACGTCGACTCCGGACGCCTGAGAAGTGTTCATCTGCAATACCATCCGAGAAGCTGAGCAATCCGAATTTCAAAAACTACGGCTGCCGCTCAAGTGGAACAAAACTTATCTTCTTGACCATTTCAATGAGCTGCCCATCTTCCAATCTACCGGATACTGCCGTTATTGCATTAATAACATTGATATAGTTGAGTTTGTAGTCACAATCAATTTCTAACTCAACATCCTCAAGTGAGGCGCCACTCTCGAGAGCGACATCAACAAATCTGGCTACTCTTTGTCGCAGATCACCGAAATCTAGAACGGGCTCTCCGTTCATCGAAATCCCTGCGAGCGTGCCCTCATCATCTGCTGCCAAACGCACTTGAATTGGCGGCAATTGAAGGTCATCGGGAGGCTCTGCAGATGACTTCCCGAGTGGCATACGAACATCAAAATCACCTTCCGGCGCGATAATGTTAAATGTCAACATAAAGAAAATCATCAGTTGAAATACAACATCTATCATGGGAGTCATATTGACTGCCACTTTTTCAAGTCGTCGACGGGGAAGGGGAGGGGGCATTATTTAGTCCGGCTTGTAAAGGGCACGGAGCGCAAATTGCTGAAATCCAAGCTCCTGGCAAATCTGAATGACTCGCTGCACGTCACCAGCATTCGCTCGACCATCCGCTCGAACGATAACCGTTGCACGTTTTGGATCTTTATCAGCCGCCACAATAATATCTCGCTCTCGTCGAAGCGAACCTCCAATCTCATTGACTGGAATGATCTCACCGGCATATAAAACGCCACCATCTGCCGTGAGTTGCATGGTTATGGGCGCTTCAACAACTCCCTCGGCAGGTTTTGCTAACTGACTCGACGGAAGCTGAATACGTTCATCCTGCTCTGCCTCACTGAAATTCAGAACGAACATAAAAAAAGTGATTAATTGAAACGTCACATCAATCATGGGTGTCATGTCGTTCTCTACTACGGCTGGCCCATTATTTCTGCGTATCACTGCAAACCTTCCCGAAGATTCGATTTACCCTTGTCACCGCGACACTACTTTTGAGTCAACGGCACTTTGGAAATAAGACGCACGGCTTCGGTATCCACATCACTATTGAGTTGCTCTAGCCAATTACGAAACAGGCTAAAACATGCCACAGCAGGTATCGCAATCCAGAGTCCAATGAGCGTTGTCACAAGTGCCTGTGATATCCCACTCGCCAATTCATGATGCTTGGGCTGAGTTGCCGACTGAGCGATAACAGTGAACGCGCTTACCATACCACTCACTGTTCCAAGCAACCCAAACATTGGCGCTAATGCGCCAATGAGCGAAACATAGCTGATTTTATGCTCAAGCTGCATCGCCTCCTCTGCCTGCGTCTCACGCATTGCATCAAACGCCTGTTGCCGACCCACCTGCAACTTGACAAGGCCGACAGAAAGCACACGACCAAGGTAGGAATCATCCGCCTTTGCAAGTTCGTATGCCTGCTGGAACTCCTTCTTATCAAGATGAACCTCGAATCCTTCGATAAGATCGGTTGGCATAAGAACCGCACGGCGTAATTGCAAGAAGCACATGACAAGCAACGCAACAAGCGCGAATGAAAGAGCGACAAAAACAATAACAAACGTTGCACCAAGTGCTTTAATGTAATAGACGAGCAAATTGTCTGGTGCGTTTGGAAGCACGTCATTACCACCGCTGCCCGAATCCGACTCAGGCATGACTGGCTCAATCGCTGCACCAATCTCTACTCCAGCCTCTGGAGTAATCGGCTGACTCTCATCAGCACTCTGAGCCACTCCAACAGCCGACCACAGAAAGACTATTCCGATTACAAAAATGCGACCCCAAGGCCGCAGATGATTCCTGAAAAACTGCATCTGTGAACATCCCTGCTTTCTGGCACATAAGCCCTAATCAATCACTCACCCTGTAGTGCATCTTGCATCAGAAAATCTTCCTGACGACTACTGGAAGTTTACTGTTTGTACTCCATGGCGACCAAACATGCTACGTGGATTTACTTGGCAGACGGATTCAACTCGGCCGCCCACGTACTACGCGGATAGGTCTTTACCAACCGTTCCCGTACTTCTGCCGCCCGACGAGGATAGCCCCCTCTATTCCACAACTGAAACAAATGAAAGAGTGCTTCAGCGTGCGTTTCAGGGGCATCGCCGTACACCAAATCTACAGTCAAATAAGCAATTAAGGCATCTTGATCTTGTCCCATCTCTGTTAGCGCTCGACCGAGAAGGCTATACGCGGTTCCGAGCAGTACATTGGTCACGGGAACGGGTACATCTTCAGGGCGTGATCCTGAAAGCATGGTACGAATGAGAGTGGCTGCCTCACCAAACCGGCCTAACGAAAGAAGGCTCTCTGCCCGCCCAAGACATGCCATCATTTTTTCTTGTTCAACAAAGCCCCCAACCAGATCAACTGATTGCACTTTTTCAAATTCTTTTATTGCCTCAAGGTGCCGACCTTCCGCAGCTAGAACATTCCCTTTGAGCCTTCCTGCACGGACAACCATAGGCGGGGGGCCGAGTGAAATTTTCCCGTACAGCGAAGCAGCTTCATCATATCGACCGAGGGCCTGCTCGAGATCCCCGGCAACTTCGAGCAAATCATAGTAATGAATTGAACGAGTAAACTGGTCGATCGCCTTTTTAACAGAACTCAGTGCCGGAGATATTTTCTCAGTCGCATCTATCGCAACGTGACCAGCGGCCACTGCTTGGACATATGCATATTCACCACGAACCGCCACCGAGGCGTTCTGAATCTCATCTGTATCGACTTGCTGAATCGCTTCGAGAGCACCAACAAAGTTATTTTTTACAAGCAGCCTTTTTGCCTCAATCAAATCCTGCGGCTCATCAGAAAATTGAATCATCACGACATCCGAAACACCTATTTCGCGGACACCGCGAGTAGAGCCCCTTGGGAGCAACTGTACAGAATCAATCGACACAGACTCTATTTTCCCAAACAACGTTTCGTTCCGAGTAACTACCTGGTCCGCTGCGTCAACACTTGATCCGTTTTGTAATGCGATATAGATACAACACACAAGAAGCCGCTTAAGGAACAAGTTAAGCAATCTTGTAATACGACTTGGTCTTATTCCTAGATATTTGCTTTTCATAGTCGTCATCTCGTCCTTGAAACTGTGAGAAACTCCTGCTGAATCACTTCCAGCAATCCCTCAAACCTTTTTCTTGATTTGTCACCACCAAGTCCTGGATGCAACTGAGCCTCAATTTTGATATCCGACTCAGCCTCCTTGAGCAAGCGAGCCTTGGTAGCAATGTCGACCTCCTTCTGCGCCCACGCCAGCCGACAGGCAGCGAGCCGAAAACGCGCCTCAAAATAAATCTCTTGCATCTTGCCAGCAACACCTTCGCGTGGACCAAATGCTGCTTTTGAAACCCGACTCGCAAGCGAACCCCAACCCCAGATGACACTTTCACCTGCTTCTAACACCGCCCGACTGCCAACAATCGCTGAACGATAATACACTCGTGCCTGCTCAAGACTCTGAGAATCATTTGCTGCCTTCTGAAATAAATCTGCCGCATACTGCTGGAGTACTGGCGACCGATTGTTCTGTTGATTGGCCAATATGATCCTCATCTGCCCTATGGCTTCCTCCCACTGACCAAGACTTGATCTGACCGCCACCAACTCACGTCGCCAAGGAGTCATTGCTGATTGAGAAAGTTCACCATGCAACAGAATTTCTTCTATTGTCGCAGCAGCCTGCAAGAGAAAGACCTTTCTTTTTTCCTCAGGAACACCTGAAACGAGACCACCATCTGGAAGCCCAAGCCTGCTCAGGGTGATCGCCACCCATGACATCACCTCCAACTGATCTGTGGCTTCTCTCGTAAAGTCAAGTACTTGCTCAATAAACTCAATCTCTTCCACCGAAAACCTGTTCTTTTCACTTGATACATTGTTTCGGTCCCTACGTTCTTCTGCCGCTTCGATAAGTTTTTTTCCAACTGAAATGGATGTTCCAACAAGCCGAAGCTTTGCTTCTTGATTCGAAGATATGCTCTCGACCAGGGCTTGCATTGCCTGCCTTGCTAAGCCGTATTGCCGAAGCTCTGAAAAGCCCCGGATACACACGCGCAAACTAGGCTCATAAATTGAAGGTGGAAGATCCGTGGAAGAATCTTGCAGAACATACCAAGGCCCATAGCCGGCATGATTAAGAAGTGAAAAAAGATCTAGAGAATCGTCCTTCCCGGAGTACAGAGCAATTTCACAACGCGCAACAGCCCCAGCCACAGCAACTTCGAAGGTCCTGTCTTGCATCGACTTTGCTTCATCGATGGCTGCTAGCCCTTCATCAAGAGCATGGCGTGCATGCTGCACACATTCCGTTTTCGGCCCGCTTGAGGATCTATTCTGTCCGGCAGCAGGATTCTGGCAGAGATGCCATAGAGCTACACCACCACGCAAAAATACGTCAGCTCGTCCAATTCCATCCCCATTAAAAATTCGCAGAACACTCTCGATAGCTGCACTATCCCCATTTCGCAACGCAAGGCTGATGCTTACGTCTGCTGCATCGATAGAACATCGAGCGCGAGGCCATCGCTGCATAATCGCTGATGCTAGTTCACCGATTTGGGTCGTAGCACTATCACTCCACCGTGCATTCTGCTGTACAACCAAAGCCTGCCAACTGGCCAACGCAAGAACAGCTGCCTTTTGGCATATCGGATCATACGACGAATACTTCACAAGAAAGTCGCCCAGAGAAACTGCTTCGTGGTAACGCTGATCCTCATAAAAAAGAAGTGCCAATTGATACCGCAGAAGTGCGAGTTGCTCTCTTTTCAGTTCTTGATCTTCGGTTGGCTGGCCGGGCGCAATCCTCAGAACATCTTGAAGTTCTGCAAGAGCTACTGATCGCTGTGTTTCTGATGGATTCTGGCGGTAGTGTTCTAAAACTTCATCAGCACGACGAAAAGACACTTCAAAGCTACGGCCAAGTCGCTCAGCTAACGCTGCGTCCTGCCGCCCTAGCTGTTCGAGTAATTTTCGTGCAGACGAAGCATGGACACCACCAGCTTGAGCAACGTCTCGAGCCAAAATCCGGACATCAGCCAGCAGTGATTTGCGAGCATCTTTTGATTCTGCTGGCAAAGCTTCCTGACGCCGCCATAGCAATTCAGCTGAACGATACTGCAT
>JBDOMQ010000184.1:0-6239 GCA_039831725.1 Pirellulales bacterium | reverse complement strand
CACTGGACTGCCGCCTACGGCAACAGAAGTTGAGTCTTTTCAAGAAAATTCCTCGCCAGATGCATATAGGAAGTTACTCGATCGTCTCCTTCAGAGCCCTCGTTATGGTGAAAGAATGGCATCTGACTGGCTCGATATTGCTCGCTACTCAGACAGCTATGGTTTTCAACAAGACAAACCTCGACCAACGATGTGGCCTTGGCGAGATTGGGTTATCAAATCCTTTAATGACAATATTCCTTGGGACAATTTTGTGCTCTGGCAATTAGCTGGTGACCTTCTCCCAGACGCAACACAAGAACAGATTTTAGCAACCGCATTCAATCGGTTACATCAACAAGAAAATGAAGGTGGGTCTGTTGCTGAGGAATATCGAGTCCGCTATGTAAATGACAGGGTGACTACGTTCGGAACAGCATTTCTAGGTCTTACACTTGAATGCTGTCGATGCCATGATCACAAGTTTGATCCACTATCTCAAAAAGACTTCTACTCTCTCTTCGCTTTTTTTGATGATATCGATGAGGCTGGCCTTTATTCTTTCTTTACACAAGCCACACCAACACCAAAACTGCAACTCACGGATAGCACCCTTCAAGAACAAATTAATCGTTCGACTCAAGAGATTCAGAAAAAACATCAAAGCCTTAAACAACTGAAGAAAGAAGTACGTGAAAAAGTATATCTTTCGCTTTCCGGTGATACACCGCTATCACCCGACTATGGTTTGAATAATGACACGATACGCGGGGAAATTGCTCATTACTCTTTTGACAATCGATTAGAAAACGGCCGTTTCCCGTCCTTGATACATAGAACAGAAAGTGCTGAAGCGAATAGCGCCGAGCTTCAGCAGACCGAACAGAAAAAAGACACACAAGCTGACATTCAAAAGAAATACTCCGCACAATCCCCGCCAGAAAACTCAGTTGTTGACGGCCATATTGGACAAGCGATTCACTTAACTGGTGATCACCCAGTTACAACTCCGGTCGGCAACTTTAGTCGGAGTGATCCATTTTCGATATCGTGCTGGATCAAGATCCCCTCATCTTTTAACCGAGCCATAATTTTCCATCGTTCAAAAGCATGGACTGACGCGGGAAGCCGTGGCTACGAACTCATTATTGATCAAGATCACCTCCGCTGGTCATTAATTCATTTCTGGCCTGGTGATGCTGCAAGTATTCGGATGATTGAAAAAGTACCGACGAATAGATGGGTACATGTAGTTGTCTGCAGTAACGGAACAGGGATGGCAAACGGTTTGAGTATTTCTCTTGATGGCCACCAAGTACAAACTGAAGTTGTTCAGGACAATCTGACGCGTACTATTTTGGGAGGTGGCGGAGATACGATTACAATCGGGGAACGAATGCGGGACCATGGCTTCAAGAATGGTTTAGTCGATGAATTCCGAGTCTTCGAGCGGGTACTTTCGCCTTTGGAAATTCAGGAATGCTGCGAACCTGGTACGTTGGCAAACACTGTCAAATCAAAGACCGATCTTGATGCTATCAGTGACTATCTGGCAGATATTGATACAGATGTTCTGACTCATCGCAAGCAGTTGAAGAATCTCTACAAAGATCACTCTAAACTCATTGACAAGAGTACAGAAATTATGGTGATGCGGGAAAGCCTTCAACCCAAGCAAGCTTATGTTCTGACTCGAGGTGAGTACGACAAACGAGCTGAACCTATCGAGGCAACTACTCCGAATATTCTTCCCCCATTCCCTTCCGCATTTCCTCGTAATCGTCTTGGTTTGGCCCGATGGCTTCTTGATCCTGACCATCCTCTGCTTGCTCGTGTTACGGTCAACCGATTTTGGCAAGCACTTTTTGGTGAGGGACTCGTGCGCAGTGCAGAAGACTTTGGCAGCCAGGCGATGCAGCCTGAGTATCCTGAACTCCTTGACCTTCTTGCATGGAAATTTTCACATCCAAAGGATCAAGGTGGGTTTGCATGGGATGTCAAATCGCTCTTACGATTCATTATGACTTCAGACACATACCAACAAAAAAGCCTGGCCGCTGGCAGGGTTATGGAAAATGATCCTGAAAACAGTTGGCTTGCACGGGGCCCACGACATCGCCTGCCAGCCGAGATGATTCGCGATAATGCACTTTCCGCCAGCGGCCTTTTGGATGAAACGCTGGGAGGACCTCCAGTGAGACCATACGATATCGCAGAATCATTTAAGCCAGAAAAAATTGGCTCTGGGACGTCGTTATATCGTCGGAGTATTTACACGTATTGGAGAAGGAGTGGTCCCGCTCCTGTACTCGAGGCTTTTGACCTTCCAAATAGAGTTGTCTGTACTGCAAAGCGAGATACAACAAACACACCGCTTCACGCACTTGTTCTATTAAACGGTACACAATTCGTTGAAGCCTCTCGCGTGCTTGCCGAAAATATTTTACGCGCTCATTCGAATGATCTATCAGCGGCAATCAAACGTGCCTTCTATATTCTGACAAGCCGTCATCCTGATGAAGACGAACACAAAATTTTAATCCGAATGGTAGATGACCAACACTCTTGGTATGAAGCACATCCTGAAAATGCACAGAAACTTCTTTGTGTTGGACAGAAATCAAAAAGCACAGATCTTAATGAGACTGATGTAGCCGCTCTCGCTACTGTGATCAATGGTTTATTTGCACACGATGAAAGTGTAATGAAAAGATGAGTAATCCACTGCAGGCTCCTTGCTGGTCAATTAATCGAAGAACCTGGCTCAACACATTTGGCATGGGTCTAGGTGGTCTTGCCTTCAATGAATTGCTATGCCAGGAAGGACAAGCTGCGAACGGAAACGGTGCCTTACAGCATCTGCATCATGCACCCAAAGCAAAACGTGTCATTTATCTTTTTCAGGCGGGTGGGCCTTCTCAGCTTGACTTATTTGACAACAAGCCAGCTCTTGTCAAACACACCGGCCAACAGCTTCCTGAAAGTGTACGGAGTGGACAACGTTTGACCGGTATGAGTGGAAATCAAAGTTCAATTCCACTCGTTGGTTCACCCTTCAAATTTTCAAGGCATGGTCAAAGTGGAGCAACACTCAGCGAACTGTTACCACACACCGCAGCAATTGCTGATCAGCTATGTTTCGTCAAAGCAATGTACACAGAGAGTATTAATCACGGCCCGGGTGTTTGTTTCATGCAAAGTGGATCTCAGATACCTGGTCGGCCGAGTATTGGTGCCTGGCTTGACTACGGCCTTGGCAGCATCACCGATGAACTTCCGGCCTTTGTTGTTTTGATTACCAAGAAAAAAGGAGGCCAACCCCTACAAAGCCATCTTTGGGGATCGGGTTTCCTTCCATCCCGACACCAAGCGGTACGCTTTCGTTCTGGAAGTGACCCAGTACTCTACATAAATAATCCACCTGGCATCTCCTCCGACAGTCGCCGACTCATGCTCGACGGCCTCCGCCGTTTGCATGAGCACCAATTCAAAGGAACGCCTGATAGTGAAATCACCGAACGAATTGCCCATTATGAAATGGCTTACCGAATGCAGGCTAGCGTTCCAGATGTTACTGACTTGAGCAACGAACCGAAGCATGTCCTTGATCGCTACGGGCCCGACGCAACAGATGCTGGAAGTTTTGCAGCGAATTGTCTTCTTGCCAGAAGACTCGCTGAACGAGGTGTACGGTTCATTCAACTGTATCATCAGGGATGGGACCATCACGGCGGACTAAAAGATGGCTTAAAAAAGCAGTGTCAAGAAACCGACCAGCCAGCTGCTGCACTTGTTCAAGATCTGGCTGACCGCGGCATGCTTGAAGATACGCTTGTTATCTGGGGCGGTGAGTTTGGCCGAACCAATTACTGCCAAGGGTTGTATAAGCCTGGCGCTGACTTCGGCCGTGACCACCATCCCCGGTGCTTCACATCATGGATGGCCGGTGGTGGCATTCGCCCCGGCGTCAGTTGGGGAAAAACATGTGAATACGGATACAACATACTAGAAGAAGGTGTCCATATACATGACTTTCATGCAACACTACTCCATCTACTCGGCATTGATCACGAGCGACTTACTTATAAATTTCAAGGTCGTCGCTACCGCCTCACTGATGTTCATGGGCATGTTGTGAAAGAGATACTTGCTTAATACAGACATTCATGCAACGGCTTCCAAAATTCTACAATTTTTCCGATTGTTTAAATAAATCAATGAAAGAGATATGTAGGAAACTGAAGGTATGTGCGAGCACATAACTTACATTGCTCGTCATCTACTCTATCCCTTTGAAGACAATTGGTGCCCTACCATCATTCGATGGTGTTCCAAAGTCATCAGGCAGTGTCAATAAAACCTGAATTATGCATGCCCATTGTATTCGTTATCAGAAGGTGTTCGGATAACCTTTCTACAACGTAAGGTTTCTATGATCCGCTTCTTGATAAACAATATCCGTTGGCTTTCTGTCGGCTTTCTTCTTACCTTTGCATCCACTGGTGGACAAACGTGGTTTATCTCCCTGTGCTCCTCGTCGATTAAAGAACAGTTTGCTCTCTCTGACGGAGAGTGGGGTGGGCTTTATACACTGGCGACCCTTGCCTCCGCCGTGATTATGTTTTGGCAGGGTTCCATTGTCGATCGTGTATCACCACGTTTCGTCACATTGATAACAGCCTGTTTATTTGGAATCGCTGCTGTGGGCATGGCAGTCGGCCAGTCCGTATGGATATTAGGGTGCTCATTATTTCTACTGCGATTCTGTGGCCAGGGCATGTTTGGGCACATCGCAATGACTACACTCGGAAGATGGTTCGTAAACCATCGAGGTCGTGCGGTCGCGCTTGCTAACCTTGGGTATCCAGCAAGTGAAATTTTACTTGCTGCACCCGCAGTCATCATAATTGAGGACCTCAACTGGCAGGCTTTATGGATTTGTGTCGCTATCTTTCTATTCCTTATTTTTTTGCCAACTATGGCAATCCTCTTGCGAACAGATCGTGTGCCGACACAACTGACCGAACACCATATGCTATCCGGTCTTCAAGACCGACACTGGACGCGTTATGACGCATTGCGTCACTGGCTCCTCCCTGCATTGTTGCCAACACTTCTTACACCCGGACTGATGGGGACCGTATTATTCTTCAATCAGACACATGTAGCTGAATTGAAAGGCTGGAAACTTGTTGCCATGGCACCCGCATTCTCGTGCTTTGCGTTATCAGGTGTTCTGGCATCGTTCTGGGCTGGTTGGGCCGTTGATCGCTTTGGAGGTCACCGGCTCATTCCTTTTCTATTACTACCAATTGGGTTTGGCATGGCACTAATCAGCCAAGCGACAAGTATTACAGCCTGGTATCTTGCCCTCGGTTCAATGGGCATCACGATGGGTATGTCCAGTGCCCTTTGGGGTGCCGTTTTACCTGTACTCTACGGGACTCAACACCTAGGCTCGATACGCTCCCTCACAACTACTGTTATGGTTTTTTCCACAGCAATAGGTCCTGGATTGACAGGGCTTCTTATTGACTGGGGCGTCGATTTCACCACCCAATGCATTGGTTTTTCTTCTTGGTGTTTCATCGTTGCGGTAGGCTCGTTCTTTGTGAAACAGAGGCTCACAAAAGAACTCACTCTTTCTTCTTAAAAGTGCCCTGACTCATCTGGTTACGTTCCATAGATGTATTGTGGTAACCACAGGACGAGATAGTGCCCAAAGAAAAAGACAAGAGCTAATCCCAGGAGCTGAATTATCACAAATGGTATGACACCTTTATAAATATCAATGAGTTTTATTTCTTGCGACGCAACACTTTTTAGATAGAAAATTGCAAATCCAACTGGTGGTGTGAGGAAGGATGTCTGAAGACAAACCGCCATAAGCACACAGAACCAAATAGTATTCGCATGCGTGCGCGCGGCCAAAAAACTTTCTTGCCGTTCATACAGGGCTGGGTCGACGAATTGAAAATCTGCTTTACCAATAGTCGCAAGAACTAGTGGTAGCACAATGATTGTGATTTCAATCCAATCGAGAAAGAATCCCAAGAAAAAGATAATTCCCAAAACAACTGCAACAACACCAAATGGACCAAAAGGAAGGCTTTCTAGCCCATACTGAATGAGATTATCTCCTCCTAGCTCACGGAGAATAAATGCAAAGCAGGTGGCACCAATAAGAATACCGACTATAGATCCTGTTAACGAAAAAGCATCAATACAGGTTTGCCATCCATCCCGAAAGATTGCAGCGT
>JBDOMQ010000122.1:0-6255 GCA_039831725.1 Pirellulales bacterium | reverse complement strand
GTTGGAGGTGATTTATCACACCCCTTGCTTGAAAGCCGGCCCACTCAACGAAGTGCTGTTCTTGTCCTAACCGGGAATCGCGGGTTGTGCGGAGGATACAATTCTAATGCTGTAAAGCAGGCCATGGGATTACTCAGCCAATGGTCGGGCGACAACACAGAAACCCACGTCACAGTATCTGGGAAGCGGGGAATTAACGCCCTAAAGTTTCGAGGTATTACTATCGACGCAGAGCATCTCAATTTTGAAGACAAGCCAGCATTTAACGAAGTGGCACCGATTGGCATGTCCTATCTGAATGCTTACATACAAGGCGATATTGATCGCCTCGATGTGGTCTACACACGCTTTGTAAATATCGCCAAGCAGGAAGCCATTGTCGAAACACTGCTTCCTTTAAAACCGTCTGTGGATGAAGAGCATTCACCAAGTCCGTCTGGCCACCTTGCGTCAGAAGAATACGACTTTTATCCATCAGCTGAAAGCATTCTGGAGGAAATCCTCCCAGCAAGTTTTCAGTCGCGACTCTTCAAGTGCTTTCTTGACTCCGCTGTCAGCGAACAGGTTGCACGAATGGTTGCAATGAAGGGTGCGACGGAAAATGCATCGGGCATTATCAGTGACCTCTCACGGCGATATAACCGAGCCAGACAGACGCAGATTACCGGCGAAATTATGGAAATCCTTGGTGGCGTTGAGGCCCTCAAGCAATAGTTCAAATCACCCAAAGGGCCGCATGCACGGCTTCTTTTACTTACAAACCTAAAGTACTCCTAACCCGAAAGTTTCTTCCTCATGGCAACAGCAACCGCCTCTGACAAAAAGCATGGCAAAGTCACACAGGTTATTGGATCTACGTTCGACGTTGAGTTCCCTGAATCCACCCTGCCTGCGATCTACAACGCAGTCCGAATTGATGCCGATCACAAAGGCATCAAACTTGAATTAGTTGGTGAAGTTCAGCAACACCTTGGGGGAGGAAAAGTTCGCTGCGTGGCTCTCGGTTCAACAGATGGCCTCATCAGAGGGCAAGAAGTTATTGACACCGGCTCTCCGGTAAGCGTACCTGTTGGACCTGCAACCCTGGGTCGGGTTTTTAACATGCTGGGAGAGCCAATTGATAATGGTGGCGAAGTGAACGCTGACGAGCGGTGGTCTATTCATCGCGATGCGCCACCTGTCTCTGAACTCTCAACAAAAACAGAACTTTTCGAAACAGGCATTAAGGTTATTGACCTACTCACGCCATTCGTTCGAGGTGGCAAAGCAGGGCTATTCGGAGGTGCTGGCCTCGGTAAGACCGTAATCTTAACTGAACTCATTGCACGAATCGCAAGCGCTCACGGCGGAAATTCAGTTTTTGCGGGCGTGGGAGAACGGACACGAGAAGGAACCGACCTGTGGCTCGAAATGCAGGATGCCAAAATCGGCGATACCGGCCGAAGTGTCATAGAGCAGACATGTATGGTCTTTGGCCAGATGAATGAACCACCTGGCGCCAGGCTACGAGTTGCACTTTCTGCTCTCACAATGGCTGAGTATTTTCGTGACACGACTGGAACAGACACCCTCCTTTTCGTGGATAATATTTTTCGCTTTTCGCAAGCCGGCAGTGAAGTCAGTGCACTTCTTGGCCGAATGCCAAGTGCCGTGGGCTACCAGCCAACACTTGCGACTGAAATGGGTGCATTACAGGAACGTATTACATCAACAGAGAAGGGGGCTATTACTTCTGTGCAAGCGGTCTATGTTCCTGCTGATGACCCCACAGACCCCGCACCCGCGACAGCTTTCGGCAACCTTGATGCTTTTATCTACCTTGAGCGATCAATTTCTGAAAAGGGCATTTATCCGGCTGTCGACCCACTGGCTAGCTCCAGCCGAATTCTCGATCCACAATACGTTGGGGAACGGCATTACAATGTGGCGAGGCGTGTCCAAACCACACTACAACGCTATCGAGAACTCCAGGACATTATCGCTATTCTTGGCGTCGACGAACTTTCTGAAGAAGACAAACTTGTTGTTCATCGTGCTCGACGGATGGAACGATTCTTATCACAGCCTTTCCTTGTAGCTGAAGTATTTACCGGAAAGCCAGGTGAAATCACCAGCCTCGAAGACACAATCCGATCCTTCGAAGAAATCGCTGATGGGAAATGGGACCATCTCCCAGAGCAAGCATTCATGTACGTCGGCCCGATTGAGCAAGCTGAGGAGCAGGCAAAGAAGATGGAAGAAAAAGCGTAGGCAGAAAGCAATCCCGTATAAGAAGTATTATGGCAACTACGACATCACAGAAACTTATTCGCTGCGTTATTGTCACCCCTGAACAAACAGTTCTCGACACGAAAGCTGCAGGAGTGTCACTCCCACTTGATGATGGAAGCCGGGGTATTGCCGCGGGCCATGCGCCTTTCATTGGACGCCTTGGAGCAGGTGAGGTGCAATTACACGGTGTCGCAGGCGGAACGGGTACTGAAACAACTATCAGCACATTTGTTGAAGGTGGATTCGTCGAAGTAGGCAATAACGAAGTAACAGTCATTACTCAGGCTGCGACTGATTCTGCAACAATCAAAGTCTCAGAAGCACAGGGAGCACTTGAGAACTTGCTGCAGCAAAAAGCGGTCGGTGACGATGAGATCGATTCCCTGCTAAAGTTAGAATCGGCTGCCCGTGCTCGACTCAGGGCCGCGCGACACAAAAGAAAATAGGGCCAATACAGCCTCTGCAATACCGAACATTTCTCAGGCAGGCTTACCACAGATTGCACTAATTAGATTTGGTAGTCTGCCTCAGGCGATGGCGTTTCTCCACGCATCCGTAGTTTTGGCTTTTCTAGAACAACCGTTGTGTGTGGCTCAATAGATCGTGTGATCCACACATTACTGCCAATTACAGAATCGTGCCCAATGACTGTCGCACCTCCAAGGACTGTGGCATTGGCATAAATAACAACCCGATCACCTATGGTTGGATGCCGCTTTGCACCTCGCACCAACTGCCCTTCAGCGTCAGTCTGAAACGACACCGCCCCAAGTGTTACACCTTGATACAACTTCACATGATTACCAATTTCACATGTTTCACCGACAACAACACCTGTGCCGTGGTCAATAAAAAAATGATCTCCAATCGTCGCACCTGGATGAAGATCAATCCCGGTACGAGAATGAGCCCACTCAGCCATCATTCTCGGAATCAGAGGCACAGAAAGTCGTTGCAACAGATGCGCAAGACGGTGAATGGTCACCGCCTCGAGTCCTGGATAACAAAAGATAATCTCGTCGAGCGTACGGACAGCAGGGTCACCGTCATATGCTGCCTTGACGTCAGTGGCGAGAATGCGCCGAAGATCTGGAATCTGTTCCAGGAACTCGACCGCTTTCGCCTGACCTAGCGCTTCAAAGTCAGCCTCATCAACACACTCCTGAACAGCATCTGGCAGGGAAGCAGTACGTCGACCCGCAGCCGCAGCGACCTGTGTTGCTGCAAGACTATGACGCAAAGCGCGACCAATCTGTATCGTGAGCTTATCGTGTAATCCATCAATGAGATCACCAACGTGATAGGTCACGTTCCCGAAATGAAGATTCTCTCTACGCCGATACCCCGGATAAAGAATTTCTTTCAAATCTTCACACACAGTTATGATCGACTCATAATTCGGCAGGGGGCAGTGCCCAAGATAGTTCGTCGTTGGCACCTCTCGATAGGTGTCGACAATCCGTTGCGTCAACTTCGGTAGTTGTTCTTTTAGCCGTAAATCAGTTGCCATGTTCTTTGTCCAGCTGCGCCATTGCTTGACTTCTATAGGTACCCTTCCGAAAGATTCGACCCACCCCTAGGTCAAAGTTGAATTGAACTTCTCGAACACATCACAACCGGGAAGCAGGGCAAGGTCTGCGGGCAACCTGGCAGCGGTTATAGTGCCTCACCGCATGCTTCAATAGCTGCCGAAAGAGTGAGGCCACCATCATAAAGCGCCCGCCCAACGATACACCCAGACGCACCAGTTGCAGCGACTGCCCGCAGATCATCCGCCTTCGCGATACCACCTGATGCCACCACCGGGTGGGGAGACGCTTGCACCATTGCCTTGAGAGCAGGCAGATTTGGACCTTGGAGCATGCCATCGCGAGCAATATCCGTATAGACAATAGCCGCAAGTGGAAGCTCGGCTGATTGGGCAGCTACCTCCACAGCTTGCTGTGCACTTGTTTCGAGCCAGCCGCGTGCTGCAAGCTTTCCTTCTCGCGCATCGAGACCAAGCACAAGCGTATGAGGGAATGCATGCGCAAGTTCAGCAAACAAATCTGGCTGTTCAATCGCAACGCTCCCAATGACGAGGCGTGTCACGCCAGCGTCAAGATACGATTCTATTATCTCTCGAGATCGAATACCTCCTCCTACTTGGCAGGGCACGCCGGCCACCGCTACCATCTGACGAATCAAGTCGGACTGAATAGCAGCTCCATCTTTTGCACCCTCAAGATCAACGATATGAAGACGGCGACTACCAGCTGATGTAAACTGCTTCACAGTCTCGACTGGATCTTCTCCAAAGACTGTTTCGCGACCATAGTCACCTTGCTGCAGGCGTACACAACAGCCTCCACGGAGATCAATCGCTGGCCAGAGTTCCATTCCGTCTTCCTTTGTTGGCGGATAATTAAACGTGTTGGATAAAATACTTTAGCAGTCGCATACCAATTGACTGACTCTTTTCGGGGTGAAATTGTGTTGCCAACAAACGCCCTCGAGAAACCGCAGAACAGAAGGTCCCACCGTAATCGGTCTCTGCCGCAACAATACTCAAATCGACTGGCTGAACACAGTATGAATGCACAAAGTAAAAGAATTCGAGCTGCTGCGCATCTCCACCAACCACCTGAGACACCTGACTTCCCTTACGCCATCTGACTTGATTCCAACCCATGTGCGGAACCTTCAGATTATTGGAACAATCAAACCGGGATACATCACCAGCAAACACTCCTAGCCCATCATGACGGCCTCCCTCCCACCCCGTTTCGAAAAGGAGCTGTAGCCCCATGCAAATCCCAAGGAATGGACGATCAGCAACAATGTGACGTCGTATAGGCTCAACAAGACCTCGATCACGAAGTGCTGCCATAGCATCTGAAAAAGCACCTACGCCCGGAAGGACAAGCCTGTCGGACTCAGCCACCCGATTCGGGTCTGACGTTATTTCTGCAGTGACGCCATGCCTCTCAAAAGCTTTCTGAACACTTCGAAGATTGCCACTTCCGTAATCTATAATCCTGATCATAAACGGAGTCTAAGCGGCAGCACGACAAGAAAAAGGGGGGGGGCCTTTTTCCCCAAACGTGCTGGTGTTACTAAAAAACTTAAGGATGAAACCAGAACTCGAAGGCAATTATTCCTTCATTGCACACGGTACTTATTGAGAACCCGGAACCGCCGCCTGCTCTGGGTAGATGACGCATTCAACCCGCCGATTTCGCTGCCTACCTGCAGCAGTTGCATTTGAGACGACCGGGTGATTGGCCCCATGTGCAACCAGGAACATTTGCCTGTCGCTTAAAGGCGTTCGTGTGGTCAGGAAATCAAAAACAGCAGAGGCCTGAGCAGTTGTCAGCTGGTGCGCAGACTGCCACGACGACCCGGTTAGTGGATCGGTATCCAGATGCCCTTCAATCCCAAGATAATGACGCGGGAAAACTTTTTCCAACTCCGTTGCCAACTGAGTTAGTAATGATGCACCAGCAGGCAAAAGGTTCGGAGTTCCGGATTCAAATAAACGTTCAGAGGGTACTTCAACACGAACCACACTTCCGTCTAGTCGAACTTCAAGATTTTCAAGAGACAACTGCCCCATCGCTGACTGCATCGCTGCGATACCACCCGCAGCTGAAGGCGAGACTAATGGACTATTCATGTCTCCAGGATTTCTTGGACGACCAACGACTCGGCTTGCAGCTAGTTGAGTTGTTGTACTGGCTAACTGCTCTCGGACTGCTGAAAGTTCTTCCTGCATAATCTGATTTTCGGTCTGACTTCGAGTCAGAGCTGCTTCCAATTGAGCGTTCCCCAACGAACTGTATGACGGAGTCGCTGGCAAACTTGGCAATGCCTGAGGAAGAGTATGCGCAGGTGCAGCAACGCCAGGTGGAGGCTCAAGACTGATCGTAGTTGGAGCTGGCTCACGGCGCATGAAATTAGAACAGCCTAATGAAACGGCTGATACTGAAAGCACACAGGCTACGA
>JBDOMQ010000432.1:0-6261 GCA_039831725.1 Pirellulales bacterium | reverse complement strand
TTATTGAGCAATCTATTTCATTCGAGATCGTTCCAGGTATTACATCGGCAACGGCAGCAGCAGCGGCGGCAGTTACTCCGCTTACATCAAGAAAACTTTCATCCAGTCTTACTATCGTGACAGGCCATGAAGCCAAAGAAAAAAAAGAAACAATTGATTATGAAAATCTCTCAATCCGAGAAGGCACGGTTGTGATCTATATGGGTGTTGAACAGGCGCAAAACTGGTCAGACGCGCTCCTCAAAGCAGGAAGATCATCAGATACACCAGTAACGATTGTCAGTCGTTGTAGCTGGCCTGATCAGCGGATTATTGAGACAACTCTGGGCTCATGCGCCACAGACATCGACATAAAAAAACTTCCCTCTCCAGCAGTTGCCATGATTGGCGAAACACCGATGAACAGCCCTATACCCAAAAAAAAGCCATCTCCCCTGCAAGGATGCCGACTTCTCGTCACTCGTCCAGCAGGCCAGGCTGGTGAAACTATTGCTGACATTTCACAGCGCGGAGGAGAGGCTATGCACTTACCCTTGATTGACATCGTGCCAGCCAGCGACCCCAGGGAATTACAACTCGCAATAGATGAAGCATGGTCCTTCGACTGGATCGTCTTTACAAGTGCAAACGGCGTTGATCACTTCTGCAGGCAAATGCGACTACGAAAACTCGATCCACGTTCATTGGGAAGTGCACAGCTCGCTGCTATTGGTCCGGCAACAGAAAAAGCACTGGAAGAGCAGGGCTTCGTCTGCGACCTAGTTCCCGACATGTTCCTCTCTGAAGGATTCGTACACGCTCTGAACCAGGAAGGGAAGAAGCAGCGATTCCTTCTCATTCAGGCTGAACGTGGACGCGACGTTTTACGAAAAGAACTCGAAGCCGCAGGCCATGAAGTCAAACAAATAGCGGCCTACGCGAGTCGACCCACATCATCTGACCAACAAACTGCCCTCCGAATGATACAACAGTTTCCCATTACCTGGATCCTTCTAACAAGTTCGTTTATTGCAGAAACCGCGGTGAATATTTTTGGCGATCATCTACTCACATGGAAAATCGCAAGTATTTCACCAATCACATCCTCGAAACTTGCTGAACTCGGCTACCCAGCAACAGTTGAAGCACCCGAAGCCACAATGAAGTCACTTTTGGATTCAATAGAATCCTGGCAAAATGAACACGCCCAAGACGAGGGATGTCAAGAAATTCCGGCAGGGAAAACAGTGCCGACTGAATAAGCCGAAAAGAGGGAAATCCCTGAAGCAATTTTGTTTCGGCGTCGATACCGACAAAACAGGATGTGCTTGTACGCACGTGCAATTGAGGCTTCTTCCTGTGAACTGTCAGATAGCTATGGCTCAGCCTGGAGCGTAGTCGCCACGGAGGTTCAGTGTGCAGTACCAAAGTTTGTCGGATACACACATCATTTGTGCGCCATTACCCCTCAAGAACAAACAGGCAGAGACTGCCTCCGAGATTCAGACCAGCGAATTCCCGATATCCTGGTACGGCACATTAGACGTACTTGAGACAATGCCTCACGCTATCCAGAGCGTTTGTTTGGCGTTAGATCTCGAAGATATTGTTTCGAAACACCGAGTTCGCATGCAACTACGTTCAGCACGATGCAGCTTTCCGCACCTTAAAACAATAGTCGCACCCAAAACCGGGCGACTCCACCATCACAATCTACTTGTTGAAGAAGGCATCTCTGTCATTCTTACACATTCATACAGCACAACATCATCTCCACGACGACCAACTCCGATGGGATGGCCCTGCCGAAACATTCAGTGGGGACTGTGGGAGGTTTCATTAGACACACCAAAGCAGGTACGACTTGGGGCTTTTTTGTCTGCTATGAAACGTAACCGACCACGCCCTGGGGTCCTTCGCGTTTGGGATACCGCATCGCAAACAGGCACCTATGACCATAAAAAATTCCTCAGAACAACAAGACGGGTGCGGAATCTCGTTTCAAAAAAGTCGGCAATGGCAATAAGCCTTGACCATTTACCTGATTTTATTTCGAGCAGTAGTTCGAGAGAAGTTCCTGCTTCAATACTCAAAGCAGCCTAAACCAGCAGCCACCTGACAATCTGGCTATTCTTCTTTATTGCTCATTAAAGTGGACCAACTCAAATAGGCCAGAATTCCACTACTCAAGACAAACCCAACATCCGCAACCACGCTCACCCGACTAAATGGGATTGCGACTGCTAAATCAGACAAAAAAAGGATACCTACGATCCCCGAAATAATCATGCCGGCAAACGGAACGGACTTCGACACGCCGTGAGACCCTCCAGGAAATTTACGAAATAATAAGTGCCAGAGATCCCTCCACTTGAGATCTCTCTTCGAGATACCATACTTGTTCACTCACAGGGAGCCAACAAAATCTTTATCGTCTATCACGAATCATTGTTTGGAGTAATTGTTCGTGCCACTTCATGATGGTCAAGTCGCCGTTTACACAGGGTCTTTTGACCCAATCACTCTTGGTCACCTTGATGTGATCGAGCGAGCAAGTCGCATATTTAACCATATTGTCGTCGGCGTAGGTATCAACCCCGATAAACAGCCCCTTTTTGATCAGGAAGAGCGGGTCAAGCTCGTTGAAGCAGCAGTTGATCACCTGGACAATGTAACTGTTCGACGCTTTCACGGGCTATCGGTAACATTTGTTCGCGAGCAGAAAGCCCACGTTGTCCTTCGCGGCGTTCGATCACTAACCGACATCGAGGCAGAATTCACAATGACCCTTGCAAACAGAATGCTCGACCCAGGAATCGAGACTGTCTTCCTGATGGCCGACGCCCAATATTCTCATATCTCTTCTTCTTTATTGAAGCAAATAACTCCGCTCGCAAACGACATCGCGTTGGGAAAGTTTGTTCCTCCTGCAGTAGTGAAAGCACTAAGGGCAAAACTGGCAAAGACGTAGCCCTATCGTTTCTTGCATTGTCGCGGAACAGCTCCACTCATGCTGTCGATTCACAAACAAAACATTTTTGACTACTTGCCGGCTTTTCTAACAGTATCTAATTATCGTCTGGTGAACCCGATTCAAAATACGAGCGAAGGAAGCGTGCACGCTCGATATTTCGATCTTTGGTATCGAGATCAACCCCTCTCATCTTTTGAAGGTGCGCTGGCTGCGTGCGTACAAGCAACTTATTGACATCAGACACATGCAGATCATCAACCAGCCCCAGTAAAACGCCCATGCGCACACGTGAAAGGAGCTGCATTGTTTCTTCAGCGCTAATCGTCTGAGCTGTTCTTAAAATCCCAAAGGCACGACTGACCTGGTCATGAACATTTTGCTCTGTCTCTTGCAGAAGAAATTCTCGAGCACGACGCTCATAGTCAATGAGCACAGGCACAACATCTGCGACTTGGGCAATCAACTCATCCTCGGTGCGGCCAAGTGTTATCTGGTTTGAGATCTGATAAAAGTCTCCGAAGGCCTGTGAACCCTCTCCATACAAACCACGGACGGCCAACGAAATTTTGTGCAGGCTTCGAAAAACCTTGTCAATCTGCCGAGTGATTACGAGTGCAGGAAGATGCAACATGACACTCACTCGTATCCCAGTACCCACATTCGTTGGACAAGCCGTCAGATATCCCCACCGCTGATGAAAAGCGTAAGGAACGACAGCTTCAATTTCTTCGTCAACACTACGTATTTGTGCCCAGACTGCCTCAAGATCCAACCCACTATGTATGCACTGAATTCGAAGATGATCTTCCTCATTGATCATAAGACTGACCTGTTCCGCAGGATCGATTGCCACCCCACGAGCACCTGAAGCATCTGCATGTTCTCTGCTTATCAACTGACGCTCAACAAGAAATTGACGATCAAGATCCTCGAGCCCGCCCAAATTTGTATATTCCAGACGTGAACCAACAGACGTTTTCGTGAGATGCGAATGCAGAAAATCCTCGATTTCACTCCGCTCTGTCTCTGAGGCCCGACCGACAAAAGGATACTGAGCAAGATTTCGTGCAAGTCGAACCCGGCTACTCATAACAATATCTGACTCGGGACCAGTTCCCTTAAGCCATTCACCTACAGACGTTTTTAGCTCTTCAAATTTCATAGGGTTACTATAGCAGTATTTCTTTTCCGAAAATGAAATGTGACCAGACTGCTTTCTAGGGCAATACGTTTTTCGGTAGAAAACCGCCGCCAACTCTTTAATCTTCATCCAACACTTTTCGTGATGCCCTTCTAAGACAAACATAAAAAGTTAGTTTCTTGAATCTTCTGAATGCCATTTTTGAAGAATCTTCTGAATATTATCCCGCAGCTTTCCGGCCCTCTCATAGTCCTCACCCTCCACCGCCGTACGAATGTCTTTCCGCATTCCTATCACCTGCGTAAGTTCTTCTGTCGATTCTGGCAGAACGTCTCCTCCTGCCGATTTTTGGCGATTTGGTCGACGACCCCGGTGCTCTACTTCTCCGTGGATGTTTGCAATCAGGGGCTCGAGTTCATTTTCAAACTGTACATAATCGTGAGGACATCCCAGCCTTCCTTGGTTACGAAACTCAAAAAATGTTATGCCACACATATCACATACTCTTTGATCAATCTCAGAAAGTTCTTTTGCTGTTTGCCCAACACCAAGAGGCCCACTCGCAGTACCAGCGTCTTCCTGCTGTGAATCGGCCTCAGCCTGATTGAGATAGACCCGCGCATGATCCTCACACAGGTGAAGTTCACGAACGCCACCAGCCTCCAATTCCGTAATATGAAACATCGCCTGTTTATCGCATTGTTGACACTGCATATCGTCGCCCCTTAGCAAACTTCTTATAACATCAACAACGAGATCTTGGAGTTCGCCTCACAAGATGCCGAAATCTTCTGTCTGTCATTTAATAAAATAATGTTACCTGTACTCGATGCAAAGCACACTAACACTCTGAAAAAATATCTTTTTTCCAAGAGACAACGACTCGCCTAACCCTCGGAAACTATTGTTTTTCCAACGAAAAATTCCTCGAATTATCCTAGCGAGGCTGCCTTCAAAAGACACATGAGTTCCCCTTTTACCAATAAGAAACTGACTTCGATCGATGCAACTCTGCCGCAAAACGAGCGTTCAACCAGACGAAACTGACTCTCCATCGGCGTTAGTTTTTCATGGAATTAACACGGTCACAAGTAGCAATCTAGCTGCCCATTGACTCCTGCTAACCCATAGTCCCAAATAGGGTCGAAGACCGTACTAAAAATTTGTGGAAATAACGTAACTGCTGCTCAAATGAACCATTTCCCGAACTTCAAGCAATTTTTAGAGTTAGCACAACAAGAAACTCTTATCCCTGTTTATAGACGCATATTTGCTGACTCTCTGACACCCCTGTCAGCTTTTGCTCGCATCGACACCGGGTCAGACGGCTGCCTCTTTGAAAGTGTTATTGGAGGAGAAAAAGTCGGGCGGTACAGTTTCCTCGGTTCCGAGCCATTCATGCAGTTTGAGGCCCACGGCTCAGACATAACAATACGACGAAAAGGCCTGCCAGACGAAAACCTGCGTGCCGACGATCCATTAGCTGAACTCGAGAAGCAAATGGATCATTTTAGACCAGCCCGTCTTGACGAACTGCCACCATTTACAAGCGGTGCAATAGGCTACGCGGCATACGATGCGATTCGATATGCCGAGCATCTCCCGCATACACCTCCAGATGACCTCGATTTACCTGACGTCTACTTTGCACTGTACGATCGACTCGTTGTTTTCGATCATGTTTCAAAATCTATTGACATCGTCGCCTTAGCCAAAACGGAGGACAAATCATCAGAAGCAATAAAATCAGCTTATGAATCCACAAAGAGGTGCGTGGATCAGACCATCGAAAAGCTGACGCGGGATTGTGGCTGGCCACCTCTTCATGACATAAATCCAATCAAGAACCCCAGCCAACTGACCCAAGAGACCATCACTGCCAATCAAACTCGGGACGATTATTTAGAAGCTGTTGAAAAGGCAGTCGATTACATTCATGCCGGCGATATCTTTCAGGTGGTGCTAAGCCGTCGGCTCTCAATACCATTTGATGTATCACCGCTTGAACTCTACCGAACACTTCGCGTTGTCAATCCGAGTCCGTTCATGTTTTGCCTCCGTACCCCATCCGCAACGCTCGTTGGAAGTTCACCCGAGATCATGGTTCGTGTTCTGGACAGAAAAGTCACTGTTCGGCCTTTAGCTGGCACTCGGCCACGTGGTGCAA
>JBDOMQ010000438.1:0-6289 GCA_039831725.1 Pirellulales bacterium | reverse complement strand
GTACCCGAAGGACACCATTCACTCTCACATCATCGAAACGATCCTGAAAAGCAGGAAAAGATTAAGAAAATTAACCGCTTTCACACTGAGCAGTTGGCGTATCTCCTCAAGCGGCTGAAGTCGATCCAAGAAGGTGATAAATCGATTCTGGATCGAACGATGCTCGTCTACGGCGGTTGTATCGGTGATGGCAATCGACATGATCACAACAAGCTGCCAATTCTCCTTGCTGGTGGTGGAGATGGCAGATTAAATCCTGGTAGGCATGTTCAATACCCGAGCAAAACGCCACTGATGAACCTCTACGCAAGCATGCTGGATCGTTTTGGTGTCCAGGACAACATGCACGGTGATGCCACAGGTATGCTCGAAAATATTTAATAGTACCAGCAGTCTATGCCGACTCTGATAGTCGTCAGTCATGTGATTTGCTCTCGAGTGCAACACACGAAGCACAACCTGTTCGTCGGTCTTTTTCTAGAATGACTGGCGAGTGTTTGTAGGCCCTGTGGCTGAACAATTTGTTGTTCACGAGCCGCATCTACAGTACAACGAGTACGCGTATGTACTGCTATCTGAACTTGTTTGTTTTACATTTTCGAAAATGGTTAGAAGTCACATAATCAAAGGCCTATTCCAATGATAGTTACGATTGCATCAGTCTCACTCCAGTGGGTTGCTCCCATAGTACGTCGTATCGCTCGATGCTTGGCCAGTATCGGAGTGTTGACCATGCTTTCTGGCGTACTGGTTGCTGAAATTTTCGATATGGATGCCATATGTGATCCCTCGACGTTAGATGTCGAAGTTCTTCAAGACTGGCATCCTGTTGAAGGTTACATTGAGACACGACAAAAGTTAATTACGATCAATGTCGGTGAGCTGTGGCCTGGCCAAGATTTTCGTATTCCCGTACGGATGGTTGTACCAGCCGACCGAAAAGCCAAAGGTTTTCACCTGACTGGCGGCAGTACACCTGCTCGTTTGGAGGAAGATGTTCGCCCCAATGGAGTCTTTCGAGAACTTCTGAATGGTGGTGTCGGACTTGTGTTTACCGTTGTTCAGGAGCCGGGCAGTTATGGCCAACGAGATCTCGCGAGAGCAGCTGAGGAACGTTTCGCGAGAACGCTGAATCCACATGTAAAAATTCAATACTGGGCGTGGCCAGCAACATTGATGCGGGCGATTACTGCTGCGTATGCCGAGTCAGCTCATTTTGAAAAAGGCAAAATTGCTGTAACTGGTGGATCGAAAAATGGTGCATCACCCTCAATGGCGATATTGCATGATGATCGCATGACAGCCGTGCATGCCACAGTTTCACCAATCTGGGATTCACCTTTGCGGCTATGTGATCGTGCTGCATGGAAGGAACTTGATTCCCAGGAAGGAAGGCGAGGGCCTTTTTCTGGGGGACATTATGGACCAACATTTAATAGAGAAGTTTTAGAACAGGGCCATACATGGGAAGACCTTCAGACTTTTACTCGTGAAATCTCAGACGAAGTATTTATCTCTCGAAACCTCAAGGACCTTCGGCACCGTGGCGTTGCGATGCTCTTTCATCCAGGAACACATGATTGTGTAGCGTACGACATGGCCTGGGGTGGTACAGAGCACCCTGATATTCCGGTGTATTTAGGAGCTAACACAGGACATGGGAAAAGGGGACATCCTCGATTGGAGCGGGGTCAGGCGAATAAATCAGCATTTCTACTGACACATTTCTTTCCAGAAGAGATCGGTGGCAGATTGCTCGTACCTCCGAAAGTTGAACATGCGTTTGTTGACAATGCCATCGAAGTGATTGTGGAATTTCCAGATGGCTATGAGCCAGAAGGTGGCAGCATCTGGTGGATGTTCGATCGAGCACCGGATGGCAGTCCACGATATCTAAGTGATCCCATTCCAGATGATAATTTTGCAGAGATGCACTACGACGAACAACGCGGTGTCTGGGTTGCTGAAATTGAGCTTGATGCCCACGCGGAACAGATTGATTTCTTTAGTAACTATCTCAGCAGAGTGAAGCATAATGGGCGCGACTATGAAACATATCTCTCGAGCCCGTATACGCGAGTGGTCCTACCGAAGCGATAAGAGCCCCTTCAAATTCCATGAACCAAACAACTCTTACCCGCTTCGTTGACAGAAAGTGAAGAACAGCATGAGTAAAATAATCTGTGGCATAATTTTTTTTGGTGTTGTCTGTTGCTGTCAATTTGTAGAGGCAGGACAGCCTCCACATGCAGTGCTTGTTGTCGGCACGCATCATTATTCACCGCAGTTGACGATGCCGCTCCTCGCTACTGAACTTGAGCGACTGGGTTTCCAGACAACGGTCATCAATCCTGCGTGGGATCCTGAGAAAGATGAACGTGGTCTGCCCGGACTTGAAGTACTCAAAGATGCTGATGTCGGCATATTCTTCATGCGTTTTCTCCGGCTGGAAGATGACCAACTAGCCCATATCACAGAATTTATTGAGTCGGGTAAAGCAGTTGTCGGTCTTCGAACGAGCACGCACGCATTTAACTATCCAAAGGATCATCCACATCACGCACTCAATAATGATTTCGGACAAAAAGTTCTTGGTTCTCCGTATCTAATTCATCTGGCTGGAAAGACTCAGGTGAAGTCTGCAACTCATGCTGCACGTCATCCAATTCTGCATGGAGTAGATATGGACGGATGGGAGTCACAAGGAACGCTTTATCTTATTGATGCACAACCGGGGATTGAGCCACTGTTAATCGGTACTGGACATTCAAAGCGTGTTGGTACTGTGACAAATCAATTTGGAGTTCATGAACTTGACCAAACCATGTCAGCACCGATTGCTTGGACATGGAAGAATTCGTATGGAAATCGTGTCTTTGCCACATCGCTTGGTCACGCCAAAGATTTTACAAACCAAAACGCTCTTCGGGTTATAGTAAACGGTGTTTTCTGGTCAGCCGGAAGGCCGGTTCCATCCGAAGAGACAGTGCTCAAGACATTTGCAACGGGCGTGAAGTAGTGACTGGTAACCAAGACAGGTTTTTGGATAGAAGAAATTGTGTTCGGATTCTTATACGCAACGCACGTGTATTGCAAACAACGAACAAGGTGTAACAAAAAGGAGTAAGCGATGATCTATCGGACATTTCTCTGTGTTTTTGTCATTGTTTCTACGGGTTTGCCATCTGCACTTCTTCAAGCAGATGAGTTCAGTGGGATGAAGAAAACCAGCATTGATCTGAAGTCGGCGACAACACTTGTTTTCGGTCCAGATGGCATTCTATTTATCGGGGATTCAAAAGCAGCCACGGTTTTCGCTGTTGCGACAGGTCATTCAGATGTGGATTTGCATGATCAGTCGATACAGATTGATGATGTGCTGGCAAAGCTCGCTGCTTATACCAAGGCGGAGCAGGTTGCTATCCAAGATCTCGTTGTAAATCCTCGCACTGGTACGCCTTTTCTCGCAGTGCACGCTGATCAGAAACCGCTCATTGTGAAGGTCATCGGTAACAGTGATTTCGAGGTTCTTGATTTACAGGCATGCCCTTCTTCATCAGCCGTTTTGGATGATGCTCCAGAAGATAAGGTCATTCAACAAGGAAGGCGTTCTAGAAATCCTCGAGCAGATTCGATAACGGATCTAGCATTCTTTGAAAACAAACTTCTGGTTTCGGGTCTTCGTGATGCAGTGGCCTCGTCTACGGTTCGTGAGCTAAATTTTCCATTCAGTGATCAAGAACGTGGTGTCGGAGTTCAGATTTACCATGCTGCACATGGTCGTGAAGAAGACACTGCAGCGATGCAGACATTTGTCCCACTTGTAATCGATGGTGAACCAACAATTGTTGGAGCGTATGTCTGTACACCACTCGTAAAGATTCCGGTGAAAGATCTTAGTCGTGTAGGAGAATCTGTCGGTGCAACAACAGTTGCCGAACTTGGAAACCGTAATCGGCCCCTCGATATGGTTTCGTATGAACAAGACGGGAAAGAATATCTTCTTTTGAGTAACTCGGCCCGCGGCGTCATGAAGATACCGACAGATGGCCTTGGTGATGCACCTGAATTGGCAGAGCCTGTTCGTGGTGGAGGGACGGCTGGTCAATCATATGAGACGGTTGAGTCACTTGATGGCATACTTGAAATGGATCGACAGGGGGAGGAATCACTCCTTGTGCTTTCGCAAGATGAAAAAGGTTTGCAGCACTTGCAGACAGTTCCTTTGCCATAGATTCATGTTGAACTGTAGCGAATGATGAAAGTCTGATACGAAACCAAAGAACGGCATCGTGACATAGTGGATTTGGCTTCCCACCCTTCTGTTCCTACCATGCAGCGCATTCTTATCTACGGTTTTGGTCCATATCAGCAGTACCAGTCAAATATTACTGAAGTACTCCTTCGGAGTATGAAACTTCCAAGAAATGTCTTCAAGGAAGTGTTTGAGGTCCGCTTCGATCGTCACATGTTTGAGAATGCATTCGAAACGGTACAACCAGATGTCATTCTTGGTTTAGGTCAGCATCCACGTGCTCGAAAGTTGCGTATTGAACGGCGCGCGCATAAACGCGACCGTTCTGCCCAGGCTCGGTTTGTAAATCTCGCACTGCCGCACACCTCGGAAACAACAATAACATACAATGCTGGCAACTATGTCTGCAATTACTCGATGTGGGTGAGTACGGCATGGTGCCTTCAAAATGATGCACGGTGTGGTTTTCTACATATCCCCAAAGACTACTCTACGAAAAGACTTGAACAGTACGTGAACCGCGTAATCAGGTCGTGTTAATGCTGTTCGTTCCGTAGAAAGCGACAAATGATTTATGCGTTACGGATGACTCGACCAGTTACTCGTACGAACAACGTTATATTGATTTGCGACGGATCTTTATTCAGGCGTGCCAGAAGGATCAAACACTTCTGAATCAAGAATAAGTTGCCGAAACTTTTGTTCTGGGACGTCTTGTAGGAGTTCAATAAAAGCAACCAGTGCAGAGACATCGTTCTGATCTAATCGTATTGTGGAGTACGCATCACTGATTTTTTGAGCATGTCCCTTTTGTTTGATTTTCGCATATTTGATTTTTTGATTAATTATTTCCCGCAGTGACTGCGAAGATTTGTTCATGTTTCGTAGTGAGGTTGTCGGTACTTTCACCGTGTGAGGTTGGACACTATGTGATCTGCCATCAGTAAAGTCCGGAAGGATGTGGCAGGCAGCACAATTGCCGACATGCGTATCACTGTCATATCGAAGGAATGTTTTGAATCCTTCGTAGGCCAAGTTGCTCATGCCAGGTGGAGCTTTTAATAGAATTCGGCCTTCCTGGTTTGCCAAGCGACCAAATATTCGGCCTGAAAAGTCCTCCGAGGATTCATCTTCGTAGGGCACTTCCGGTAAGCGATTAATGTATGAGAAAGCATCAAAGACTGACCGACGTGTGCTAGCAAGACGATGAATCTTTGTATTTGTTTCAATGCTCTGCATTGTTTGATCTGGTTGCTGATACTCGGCCTCTGTCATCCAGAAGAGATCATCCCAATACGGTGTATCATTTGGAACTGGGTTCCCGTGGGTACTGCGACCAGAACGGACAATATGTGTTAATTTCTGCTGCAGTATCTTTGCACGTTCACTTTGTGTTTCAAACAGATTTTGTGTTTCGCCGGGATCATTCGACAGGTCGTAGAGTTCCTGCAGTCTTTTTTTCTTGGAACCCATTACAAGCTTCCATTGCTTATCACGGATTGCAAATGCACCACCACTACTGTGATGAATCATCGGTACACGATTCACAGTGGTGGCCTTTGTCAGGGCGGGCAGAAAACTTTGGCTATCCTCTCCTGCATTGTTTGGGAGAGAGCCACCAACTATTTCAGCGAGCGTTGCGAGTAAGTCAGTTTGGCAGACGGGTGATGAATATATTCGACCTGGGCTGACAATACCGGCCGGCCATCTGACGATAAATGGAACCCGATGGCCACCTTCATAGATAGATCGCTTTCCTTCCCGGTATGGGCCGTTACTGGCGTGACGGAAAATTTCCTTTCGTTTTTTCCAAGTCGTTTCGGGACCATTGTCACTTGTGAATAGAATGAATGTATTTTCCTCAAGTCCTTCCTTTTCAAGGAAATCTAGAATCCGCCCGACGTGCCAGTCTGTTTCGATCATGAATTCGCCGTAGGCACCAGCCTCTCCCTGCCCTCGGAAGCGATCCATAGGAATGACTGGCTTATGCGGAGATGTATACGGAAGATAGAGAAAGAACGGCTTGTCGGTGTT
>JBDOMQ010000299.1:0-6291 GCA_039831725.1 Pirellulales bacterium | reverse complement strand
TTTCGAGTAACAAAAGTCTCGCCGCGTCTGGGACTTTCATGATTAAACAGAATGCCACAGGATGCGTGCAGATCATAGCTCTCGCGGTAGTTGATAGTAATCCAGTGGCTATAGACTTTTGCGACGCCGTAGGGGCTCCGTGGATAAAACGGAGTGGTTTCTTTCTGTGGTGTCTCAACTACTTTTCCGAACATTTCGGAACTGGAGGCCTGATAAAAACGAATTTGACGACCGGTGTCGTCTTGTACATCTCGAATCGCCTCCAAGAGTCGTAAAGTACCTACGGCAGTCACGTCAGCTGTATAGGTGGGTTGATCGAAACTGACGCGTACATGACTTTGAGCAGCCAGGTTATAAACTTCATGTGGTTCAATTTCTCTCAGGAGTCGCATCAATCCATTGCCATCTGAAAGATCACCATAGTGTAGATGCAACGGAGGATTATCACCAAAGATAAGATGTTCTATCCGCTCGGTTCCAAATGTACTTGAGCGTCGCCGGAGGCCATGTACTTCATACCCTTTGGATAACAAAAGTTCAGCCAGATAGGAACCATCCTGACCAGTGACTCCGGTAATGAGAGCTCGTTGTGACATAATTATTTTTATTTTCGCTTACAACTGTCAGGGGAGGAAAGGCAGAACCTTAGTAGGCTCAAATCCATATGACTTATTCCAGGTTCAACGATAGCAACGTGATAAGTTCAGCAAAACAGGAGTTTTTGCCACTGGCTCACCGTTTATTAGCGTTTTTAGCAAGGAAAAAGCCCAGAGTTTTTATGCTCCGGTAGCCGCTCTAAGACGGTCTTATAGATTCGGGCATATTCTTGAGCTGTTGCCTGCCATGAAAAGCTATTGGCGCGCTCGTGACTTTGCGTGGCAGCCTGTGGATCATCTCGATATTTTGCGACAGCATTCAGGACAGTGTCGGCCATTTGTTGGGCATCATATGAAGGAAAATAGAAGCCACTGTCACCAGCAATTTCAGGCAAGCTTGTGCAGTTCGATAGAGCAACTGGTTTGCCGACCTGCATGGCTTCGAGTACCGGAAAGCCAAACCCTTCTGTGAGTGAGGGAAACACGAAAGCATCACAGTTTTTATAGAGCCATTGTCGTTCCAAATCAGAGATGACTCCCGGTAATATAATGCGATTTGTGAGCCCCATCGTGTTCCGCTCTCGTATAACTTTTTCTCCGTATGAAGTTTCTTTTTTCCCCGCAATAATGAGCTTGTAATGAGGCATGTGCTGCATCATTCCAAGTAATGTGTGGAAATTTTTGTGTGGCAGAAAATTTCCTATTGAAAACAAAAAAGGGCCTTCTGGCACCCAAGATGGGCGATCACCATCACCGGCAGCAGGTCGTGCAAGTCCAAGCGGTACAACATGAATCGGTTTTGATGAAACATTGATGCATCGCGCGAGATCATCTGCAACAAACTGAGAGTCGGTAACGATGGTATCAGCTCGGTTGACAAGCCTTTGGACGTGCGTGCGATGACGACGAATTTGTCCAGATTGGCTGTCCGGATTCATGGTATGCAGAAAGTTGAGATCATGAACGGTGAGAATAATCGGCACACGTTCATCAAAAGGTAAATACTTTGATGTCTGATGAGTTACATGCCAGAGTGCAGGTCTATGTGCCTTATTAAAATGACGGCCCATGGGCCGCACCCATCGCTGAAAGCGCTCTTTATTCCAAGGACGAACCTTTATGCTGCTGTACTTGGCATTTGGTGGACCAGCAAAATAGTGATCACAGCCGTCAGGTAGAAAGAAGACAGGCTCAAAACAATTATCGGAGCGAGCAAGTAGTTCCTGAGCAAGGTAAAGAGAGAAGCGACCGAGACCACAGTTGATGTGACGAAGTTTCTCAAGATCGATGACAACGCGAGGCATTCTGTCGGGTTGGTTCGAGCCCGTGCTGAACCGTGCATCAGTGAGACGTATCGAATTCATAAAGAAGCTATTCATTACGGAGAATTCTTACCGAGTAGCACTATTTCAGTTTTTTCATGCGCGTGAAAGATGGATTATCAGTCACGTGAGAAAATTTTTGAATAGAGTGAGTTTCCTGCGAGAAACTGCTTCCTGTTGGAACGGAATGATTTCCGTGCCATATTGTATTTACGCTGGAGATAATGTTTGCTGGAGTGCTCCCGCTTCGGCCAGGTCCTCATATTCGATCGTCAGAGAAGGCAGCCATGAAAATCCATGAATTTCAAGCTAAAGAACTCTTGCGGGCCGCAGGTGTGCCGGTCTTGAAAGGAAAGGTTGTCCGAACTCCTGAAGATGCAGCAGATGCATTTGAGTCCCTCGGAGCACCAGTCTGTGCAGTGAAAGCGCAGATTCATGCAGGTGGCCGTGGGAAAGGGCATATCGAGGGATCGGAGCAACGAGGTGTTGAACTTGCCAAGTCGGCAGATGATGCTTCTCGAATTGCACAGGGTCTCCTCAATAAAACACTTGTGACTATTCAAACGGGGCCGGAAGGCCAACTTGTCAGGCAAGTATTTGTTGAAAGTGGTTGTGATATTCAGCAAGAACTTTACTGTGCCATTCTCGTAGATCGAGCAGCGGGATCTCCGGTACTCATCGCAAGTACTGCTGGAGGAATGGATATTGAAGAAGTTGCAGAGAAGACACCAGAATTGATTCTGTCAGAACCATTCGATCCGGATCGCGGACTTGGTGCCTATCAGGCTCGGCTCATGGCGTCGAAACTTGGCCTGCCAACAGCGAGTTGGCGATATGCAGTGCAATTTTTTCAATCTCTTTGCAAAGCATTTGTTTCACTCGATGCATCATTATTGGAAATCAATCCATTCGTGCTCACTGGAGATGGCACTCTGGTAGCGCTCGATGCAAAAATGACCTTTGATGACAACGCCATGTTCCGTCACAAAGATGTCCTGTCGCTTCGTGATGAATCCGAAGAAGAACCAGCAGAAATACGGGCTGATGCTGCTGGATTATCTTATGTGAAACTCAGTGGAGAAATAGGCTGTCTTGTGAATGGTGCCGGTCTCGCTATGAGCACGATGGATCTTGTGAAGTTCCATGGTGGTGAGCCAGCGAATTTTCTTGATGTTGGCGGTGGCGCGAATGTGGAGCAGGTAACCGAGGCATTTCAGATTATCCTTTCCGATAGTAATGTGAAGGCAATATTGGTCAATATATTTGGGGGTATTATGCGGTGCACAACAATTGCGACTGCCCTTGTAGAAGCCTCCAAAACAATAGGTTTTACAGTGCCTCTCGTGGTCCGTTTGGAGGGCACTGAGGTAGAGGAAGGCAAGAAGATTCTTGCCTCAAGCGACACCTCGATTATTACAGCAGACGGGCTTACTGATGCTGCTCAAAAGGTGGTTGATTCAATAAAAGCGTAAGCATTGTTTTCTTTTAGTCATCATACCTCTTTAGTTATTACAAATTCTTATGAGCATTCTTGTCGATCGCAACACACGTGTCATCTGTCAGGGCATCACCGGAAAAGTTGGTGAATTTCATACGCGAGGTTGCCTTGAGTATGGTACGAGAATGGTAGGGGGTGTTACTCCAGGTAAGGGTGGAGAAACGATTGCCGATCTTCCTGTCTTTAATACAGTTGCTGAAGCTCGTGATGCGACAGGTGCAAATGCGACTATGATTTTTGTCCCACCACCATTTGCAGCAGATGCGATTCTTGAGGCTGTCGCAGCAGAAATTGAACTTGTCATAGCTGTTACCGAAGGCATACCAGTGCTTGATATGGCACGAGTCTTACCAGCTATCGAAAATTCAAAGAGTCGACTCATTGGTCCGAACTGCCCCGGAGTTATTACGCCTGGACAATGTAAAATTGGGATTATGCCGGGCTATATTCACACACCGGGAAACATCGGTGTCATGAGTCGTTCCGGTACGCTTACGTATGAAGCGGTATGGCAACTCACTCAGCTTGGTCACGGACAGAGTACATGTGTTGGTCTTGGCGGTGATCCTCTGGTTGGATCAAGCTTTATAGACATCTTGGAACTTTTTGAACAAGACGATGATACGCACGCTATTTTAATGATGGGGGAGATCGGCGGCTCAGCAGAAGAAGAAGCTGCAGCGTATGTGAAGGAACACGTCACAAAACCTGTCGCTGCCTTTATAGCCGGCCGTACAGCCCCTCCCGGGAAACGTATGGGGCATGCCGGCGCGATTATTTCAGGTGGCAAGGGGACAGCTGAGGCAAAGTTAGAGGCACTTCGTGATGCAGGAATCGAGATTGCAGAGACTCCGGCTGATATGGGGACAGCAATGGTTCGTGCAATGCAGCGAAAATCTTGACTAAATACTGATCACACATAGTCTGCGTTCAGAATGCATCCCATATATATTCTGATAGCCCCGCTCGCTCTTTGGACTCGAGAACTCGGGCATAAATATCTCGTGCCCCATCTATTCGGCTGAGTCCGTTGGAGCTCCATCTTGATCACTCGGGTCCCCTTCTGGGCTTTCAACTTGATACAGATCTTCCCAAGTCGATTGATTTACTCGCCATCGCCACCAATTATTTTCTCGATATCTTTCCAGGAGACCAACAAATCGGTTTAGATCATTGTCTTGAGGGGGTGCAATAAGTGCATTTTCTGTGAACTGACGATCTTTATTCACGTCAAGGTAGACCAGTTCGTCGTCATCTCGTTGTTTATTGTTGTTGAAATCAACGAATGGCTCACTCCAGATATTTGGAGGCGGCGGTTCAAAAGGAGAAGGATTTTGTCCTGCTGGCAGGTTTGTTGGTTCTGGTGGAAGTGGTTTTTCAGGGTATTGGGGTTTTCCATCCGCATCCACAGGCACAACGTTCCATTCATCTCCATAAAGCAAAGTTTTCTGTTTATCACCTTCTGGCTCAATAATGCGCGCAAATGTTCTCAGCATAGGGGCACCAAAATCATAGTAGAGTTCGGAACTATTTAGCCGATAACTCTTTGGCAGCGGCATGAGGGAAAGCGCGACGAGAAACCCCCCTGCTGCAACATAGCCCGCTGCCCCCCCAATAAAAGCACCACCAACTTTATCAAGCACAGAAAAAAGAGGAATCGATTCGCTAGGGATATACTTCTCAATAAGCATGTGAATGCCAACGGCTGTTCCTATCGCCAGAATAAATACAGCGACGGGAAATGCAAAACTAGGAGGCATATCAATGGCGATGAGGAGTTCTGTGAGCGTAGGAATGAAAGTCAATGTCACAACAAAGGCTGCGAGAGCCTGAATCCCGCCAAGTACTGAGCGAAATATCCCATGCGTCAATCCATACGCAATAAAGCCGAGCACAATGGCAATAGCAAGTAGGCCCGCCATCGTTGGAAAAATTTCTGCCAAAGGTACCATCATTCGACTCTCTCAAGTAATGAAATAAATTCCATGAACGATTTGCTTTTACTTTGCGACTCGCATTACCTCATTGAGGCTGGTAATCCCCGCAAGCACTTTCCGAATACCAGACTGCTTGAGCGTTTTCATTCCAGACTTTCGGCCAGCTTGTCGAATATCTTGAATAGATGGTTTACCAACGAGAAGATCTCGAATGTTTGTATCAAAGACAAGCAACTCATGAATCCCGGTTCGGCCTCGATATCCTGAGTCGAGGCATGATGTGCATCCAACCTCCTTATAAAGTGAGACTTGCTTTCCGGGAGGGAGGCCAAGCTTCTGTAAAAAATTATCAGGAGGTTCATACGCTGTTTTACATCTTTTACAGAGTACTCGAAGGAGACGCTGTGCCAACACTGCTGAAATAGATGACTGTATGAGTGTCGTGTCTATTCCAATATCAAGAAGACGGGTGATTGTGGTGGCTGAGTCATTCGCGTGCAGAGTTGAAAAAACAAAATGACCTGTCAGTGCAGCCTGCATAGCAATTTCTGCAGTTTCCTTGTCTCGGATTTCTCCGACGAGAATAACATCTGGATCTTGCCGCAATGTGGATCGAAGGATACTTGCAAACGTGAGGTCAGCAGAAACGTTGATAGCAGTCTGCGAGATGTTGTCGAGTCGGTACTCAATCGGATCCTCAATAGTGACAATGTTTTTTGAGAAGACATCAAGTTCCCCTAATGCCGTATAAAGCGTTGTTGTTTTGCCTGATCCCGTTGGGCCGCAAACGAGCATCATGCCGTGTGGCTGAGTAATGATCTGACGCATTTTCTTTGTGACAGACTCACTCATTCCAATGCCTTCAAGACCATTTTTTACAATAGCGCCGTCAGAATCGAGTAGCCTCAGTGCCATTTTTTCACCAAAGTTGGTCGGAC
>JBDOMQ010000102.1:0-6311 GCA_039831725.1 Pirellulales bacterium | reverse complement strand
GATGGCGCAGGCTGGGCGTGACGTAGAAAAGATTGTGCTGGCAAAAGCAGTCCGGCTCGTGCTCGAGGACCGAGTTTTTGTACACGATGGTCGAACAGTAGTCTTCTCCTGAAGGAGCGTTGCTTAACGCGTTGTTTTTTGCATCAGACGCTGTTTCCGGACCAATACCCGCAGGTTGTATCCTACTCGGGTTGATTCAGTGATCGGCTTGAAAACACAAGGCGCCGCCATCGCATCAGACTTTTGGTATATGGTTGTTCGTTGAAGGGTTATAACTACGGGAGATTCGTTTGTTCAATTTTGATTTCGAGGTCAAGAGTTCGACACGTTGGGAAGTGGGTTTGAGTATGCGTTTGCAAGTATTTTTCTGGTTGGTTTTTCTGTCAATGATTTTCGGCTTCGCAGATATAGTTTCAGCCCAAAAAGTATCCGTTGAAGAATTTACCTTGCCGAACGGAATGCAGTTTCTGCTCGTCCCCAGAACAGATCAACCAAATGTTGTAAGTGCTGGCTGGGTAGCTCGTGTCGGCAGTGTGAATGAACGTCCAGGGATAACTGGGATCAGTCATTTTTTTGAGCACATGATGTTCAAGGGCACAAATACGATTGGAACACGAAACCCAGATAAAGACCGTACTTTTCGAGTTGAGCAGAAAAAGGTGCGAGACCAGATGAACCAACTTGTACTTAGTGAACAGTACGAACGGTATCGAAATGGAGAGATAGATGACCCGTGGGATTCAGTGAATGATACACCCCGGCTTAAAAGTTTGCGAACGAAACTCGATACGCTTATTCGTGCCCAGCAGGGCCGAGGAAAAGCCGGGCCGGCCACCGCAACTATTGTCAAAGATGAATTTGATCAGGTCTATACAAAGGCTGGTGGTAGTGGCATGAATGCCTTTACGAGCTATGACCTAACCTGTTACTTCATCACTGTTCCGTCGAACAAATTGGAATTATGGGCGTGGATGGAGAGTGATCGTTTAAATGATAGTGTGTTTCGAGAGTTTTATTCAGAACGAGATGTCGTTCATGAGGAACGGCGACTGCGTACGGACAGTACGCCAACAGGGCGATTTCAGGAGCAGTTTAATTCAATGTTTTGGGCGTCGTGTGGATATTCCTGGCCGGTTATCGGCTGGCCAAGCGACCTCAACAGCTACACATTCGAGCAGGCTCAGGTGTATTGGAATACATACTATCGCCCCGGCAATCTTTTTGGTGTTGTAGTCGGTGACTTTGATCCAAAGCAGGCAAAGAGTTTCATTAAGCAGTACTTTTCACGGCTCGACCCCGGAAGCAATAGATTGCCACCTGTTGTTACGCTTGAGGTTGAACAATTAGCCGAACAGCGAATGAATGCGATTGGTGATTTTCCACCAACAATAGAAATTCGTTATCACACGGTGCCAGCGGGTCATGTCGATAGCTATCCACTCGACATGCTTGCAGAGGTGCTCAATGAGCGAACAGGTCGTCTTTATGCGACGATGGTGGAGGGTCGTGGAATTGCTGCTACGGCGTCGGCAAGTTCAGATACGAGAAAGTACGCTGGCCTCTTCTCTTTCGATGCCATGACTCGAGGAGATGCGGTTCCAGAGCAACTCGAGCAAGCTTGGTATGAAGAGTTGGCAAAGCTGCAGGCTGACGATTTGTCAGAACGTGAACTTCGCAAGGTGAAAAATCGTGTCGCGGCATCAAATTATCGTCGACTTGAGAATAATATGTCCCTCCTCATCCAACTGGCTTTCAGCGAAGCGTTGCTCGATTGGGAAGAGATCAATGAAGGTCCGGCGAAATATGAAGCAGTTACGGCAGACGACATCAAGAGAGTTGCAAACAAGTATTTCAAGGAAACAAATCGTAGTGTTGCAATTTACCGAAGAAACTCGGAACAGGTTACGGCGAAGGAGGCTGGAAAGTGAATTATCAGGCGTTGAAGAATATAATTTGCGGGCGTCTTTTGGCGGGCGTTATTGCCGTGAGCCTGTTCTGCTTCGCACAAGTCTTTGCTATTCCGCCACGCCCTGAAGCGATTGAATTTCAGCCGCTTGAGTACACGCCGCCACGTGCGGCTGATTTCCGCAGAATGCTTTCCGATGGAACGATTGTGTACGTTGCAGAATCTCATGAATTCCCACTCGTCAATGTTTCGGTCACATTCAAAGGTGGAGGTTCACTTGATCCAGTAGCGGCTCCCGGGCTTGCTTCTGTAATGGCGCGAATGGTTCGTGAGGGTGGGGCAGGTGATATGAGCCCAGCGATGTTTGATGAGACTCTGGATTTTCTTGCAACAGAAATGTCAGTCTCTGCAGGCAACACATTCACGACAGCACGGATGAACTCATTAAGCGGCAATCTTGATGAAAGCCTAAAGCTCTTTGTCACAATGTTGCGAAGGCCAGCTTTTGAAAAACAGCGACTCGAGGTTGTGAAGGCACGGCTGCTTGAGTCATTGAAACAACGTAATGACAATGCTTCATCAATACTGGCTCGAGAGTGGAAAGCCATGCTCTACGGGCGAAACCATTTTGAAGCCAGTCAGCCAACAGCAGTGAGTGTTGAGGCAATTAGTCGAGAACAACTTCAAACAATTCATGAGCAGATTATCCATCCCGGAAACATGATTGTTGCTGTATCTGGTGACTTTGCTGTTGAGGAAATGCTCGAAAAACTCGCACAAGCGTTTGATGGCTGGGAACGGGGGGCTGTAGCGCCCGACCCGAAAAAGCCAGTGGCAGTACTTGTTCCTGGCCTCTATCACATTGAGAAAGAAATCCCTCAAGGAAAAGTGGTACTTGGGAAGCGCGGGATAGTTCGCGATGACCCAGATGCCATTCCATTGCTTTTACTGAATGAGATTCTTGGTGCCGGTGGCTTTACCAGCCGGCTTATGCAGAAGGTGCGTAGTAATGAAGGTCTTGCATATTCCGTCCGCTCGATCTTGTCTCAGCGAGTTGGTTATCCCGGCGCATTTCAGGCCACATTTGAAAGCAAAAACCCAACGGTAGCACTAGCCACAAAAATTGTTCTCGATGAGATCGCTCTGATTCGTCAGCAGCCCGTGACTGATGAGGAAATTGAGGTTGCAAAGCAGGGTTTAATTGAGACGTTTCCCCGGCAGTTTGAAAGCAAGCCAACAACGCTTCAGGTATTTGTAAATGATGAGTGGACGAATCGCCCGAAAGACTACTGGCGTACCTTTCGTGAAAAAGTCAGAGCGGTAACAAAAGACGATCTGCTAAGAGTGGCAGAAAAGCATCTTGATCCGTCACAGATGGCAATTCTTGTTGTTGGTGACTGGGAAGCAATTGCTCCTGGAGATCTTGAGGGAAGGGCAACGATGAAAGAATTTTTTGGTGGCGAGGTAAAGCATCTCCCTCTTCGAGATCCATTAACGCTTGAGCCACTTCCGCTTGATTGAATGCCGTGGTGCTTGTATTGGAAGATTGTTTTGCCAGAACAGAGGCTGGTGATATGCCCACGCTCCTTGAAAACCTACCCCCGGCTCGGCCAGCAGAACTTCATGCTGCGACGCTTGCACAAGAGGTGTCCGGAAATCACATTCTGGCCACTACAGTTGGTCGCGGCCAGGCGGCGATTACACTTGCCGAGACTCGACCAGCTGCAGAGGTAAACCTCTGGTTTCATGACCAATACCAGCATCACTTGTTGGTCAGTTCGGTACAGGATTTCCCCGCACAACTCAGCCTGTATTGCGAGGCCGATGCTCCAGCAAGCGCTCACGAAGGACACTACGATCTCGCTGTTATCCCTGTTTTCAAATCTGGCGAGGCTGAGTTTACTCGAGATGTGTTGCAGGCGGCCTTTCAAGCATTAAGTGTCGGTGGCCAATTGGTTGCCGCAATTGATAACCCTCAAGACAAGTGGTTGCGGTCGCATCTGGCTGCTACCGGCGAGACGGTGCGGGTGCGGCCTGAGACATCGAAAAAGCCCGCAACGGTCGGTTATATCGTGAAGAAAACAAGGCCGTTAAAAAAAGTCAGAGACTTTAAGTGCAAAATAGTATTCCGTGACCAGGAACGTTTACTCACTGCGTTGAGTCGCCCAGGTGTTTTTGCACATCGTCGGATTGATCCAGCGGCACGGCATCTACTCAATGCCATCGATCTCGCTGAGGGTGCTCGTGTTCTTGAATTAGGCTGTGGATCGGGTTGTGTTAGTTTGGGTCTTGCAGCAAGACATCCATCAATAGAAATTTATGCGATCGACTCTTCAGCACGTGCTGTTTCCTGTTTGCGACAGTCGGCAGCAGAAAATAATCTGCCGAACATCACGGTTGCCCTCGAGGCTGCGGGGATAGTTCCTGACCCCGGATGCTATGATCTGGTTGTTGCAAATCCACCCTACTATTCAGATTTTCGAATAGCCGAGATGTTTGTGAACTCAGCTAAGGCTGCGCTTGCACCTGGGGGCACACTTCTTCTGATCACAAAGCAACCTTCCTGGTATTTAGAACAATTGCCTCAGGATTGGAATGACGTAGCACAGGAACTTGTGAAGGGGTATCACATTATTGAGGCAGTCAGAAGGCCATAACTGCTTTTCTAGCGGTACTGTTAAGAAGGGCCTTAGAGATTCACATGGACCACCTTTGCAGGCGGGAAGCCATTGAAATGAGTTGAGCTGGCCGCAGAATAGGCACCAATCGTGTCGCTATAAAGGTAATCTCCAATTTTCAGGTCAGGCAGTTGCTCAGCAAGGCTAATCGTATCAAGTGCGTCGCATGTAGGTCCGAAGACAGCGCACAGTTGAGTTGGGCCCGATTTAAAACTCTTCATAGGGTAGGTGCAGTGATCAAAAATGATACCTGAGTAGGTGTGGTAAACACCATCGTCTACGTAGTAGCAGAGTTTGTCATTGCGAACGGCTTTTCCAATAATTTTTGAAACAGCTGATCCTGCAGAGGCAACAAGAAATCGACCTGGCTCAGCAAGAATTTCAATTGACTTTGGAAATAAACGGTCAAGTTCATAGTTCAGTTTTTTTGCTAATGCTGCAAACTTGGGCACACTTGCGTCGTACGCGGCAGGAAAACCACCACCTATGTCAAGTAATTGTAAATCGAAGCCACGGGATTTGGCTTCTGCAAAAATGCCTGCTGAAAGATGAATTGCCTGAATGTAATTCTCAGGATTCGTACACTGACTTCCCACGTGAAATGATACGCCTTCAACTGTCAGGCCGTGATCGTGTGCGCAAGTAATGAGTTGAACTGCTTCGCCTGGCAATGCACCAAATTTACTTGACAACTCAACCATCGATCCCGTATTCGGAACCCGAAGTCGCAGGGCGAGCCCTGCGTTTGGTGCATGCTTTGCAATTTTCTTAACTTCTTCCTCGTTATCAAATGTTACGAGTGGTTTGTACCGGTCAAGTTCCTGCAGTGTCTCAACAGGCTTAATTGGATTGGCGTAAATGATTTTATCCCAGATAAAATCCTGGCGTTCTTGTGGCGGTAAGTCTTCGATGAAGCGATAGACAGTATGAAATTCCTGCATGCTGGCAACATCGAAGCTACCACCAAGTTTGTAAAATGTTTCCACAACAGATGGATTGCTGTTTACTTTAACTGCATAGTACGCCTGCACTCGTGGAAAATGCTTTCGGAATAAGGCGTAATTCTTTCGTAGTTCTTCATGATCAACAACAAACAGAGGCGTGCCGTGAGTCTTTGCTAGATGAAGCAAGGTCTTTTTGTTCATTCGGATGAAGCCTCATGCGGGGCGATCAGTTCAGCCATGTGTAAAAAACGTCTTTAGAATAAATGGGCAATCAGGCTCTATCCTCAGTTTGCAGAAAATTTTTAAATTGCCAGGGGTCATCCAAATCAATATCAGGATCGTTGTAGCCTTGGAATGCGACAGAAGTGTCCTTCAGCGGTGTCCAGTCCGAACGCATGGAAATGAATTTTCCGAGATACGGTTTCGCGATATCAAGGATATAGTCGTGAGGTAAATCGTCAGGAAGCTTTACTCCTTCTCGTGGATTCTCAATCATCCACATGCATGCGGCAACAACGGAAATCGCAACCTGCATGGTGGTTGCATTTTGATGAGGCACAAGTTGCCTCGATTCTTCAATCGACAGGTCACTCCCGCACCACCAAGATACGAGGGGATGCCCCATGACCAGAGCACCAAGGATATCCGCACCATGCGTGATTTCATCAGTCATGATGCGAGTGCGTGGTTGGAGTTCATAGTTGTAGCCGTGAAGTTCCCAAAGACTGGCGATGGCTGCATCACACGGGCAATAGGCATAGTGCACGGTGGGGCGATAAATTG
>JBDOMQ010000407.1:0-6366 GCA_039831725.1 Pirellulales bacterium | reverse complement strand
TTTTGATAGGTCGGTCGACCTTTCTTTTCACGAACTGCCATCAGAATCCAACGTATAGCCAATGATTGCTGGCGGCTTCTGTTTACCTGCATAGGCACTTGGTACGCGGCACCACCAACTCGTTTTGATCGCACTTCGACAGCAGGCTTTACGTTCTCAATAGCACGTGTGAAAATCTCGATTGGTTCAGCATCATTGATTTTTTCACCCACGACATCCATGGCCTTATAGAAAATTTGCTGAGACACGCTCTTCTTGCCATCAAGCATCAAGCAGTTGATAAATTTACTTGCAAGTAGTGACTGGAACTTTGGGTCCGGCCTAAGTTGCGTGCGGCTGGCAGTAATACTTCCCATGAACTAATTTTCCTCAAATAAAAACTAAGTGTATTGATACGTCATCTAGTCGCGTTTTGCACCGTAGAGACTTCGGGATTGCTTGCGTCCCTGAACACCAAGGGTGTCAAGTGCACCACGGATCACGTGGTACCGAACACCCGGAAGGTCACGAACACGACCACCACGGATGAGAACAATTGAATGTTCCTGAAGGTTATGCCCTTCGCCGGGGATGTAGACCGTAACTTCTTTTTGGTTTGATAAACGAACGCGAGCAATTTTCCGTAAAGCAGAGTTCGGCTTCTTTGGAGTCATCGTTCGAACTTGTAGGCAGACTCCCCGTTTTTGTGGGCATCTATCGAGTACCGGTGATTTCGAAAACCGACGTTTCGGTCGTCGACGGCTACGGACAAGTTGGCTGATCGTGGGCATGGAACGTTTCGTAAATTGAGTTTTGTTTTATTTTTTGCGGACAACGACAATATCAAGGTGAGAAACCTGAATCGACCGATTCATATAGCTGTAAGAATCGCGTCCACAGACAGGATAAGGTAGCTAAAAAAAGGATGGAGAGGAAGCGGCCACAAGAAAATGGCGGCAAAATACCCGTCTGAGGAGCCGTGCATTGCAACTCATGCATTTGCAGGTGTCAGGATTTCCCCACGACACCCAGCGAGGCTATCTCCGTGCCACTGCTGCCAAGAATCTGTCCACGCCATTTTTTGAGCTGCTGAAAAGCCAGTATTGACCAGGTATCTCCCCAAAAGTGCCATGAACGCCGGTCGCCAGACACCTCCCTGAAGAAATGTTGGTGGAATGTATGTTGAAGTTTCATCGCAAAAACTTTTGATGCCAAGGAGCACAATTGAACCTCGTCGCATTCCGAGGCCCGTATGAGGCCCAGGCTGTCCGGCAACAAGAATCGTGCCAGCAAGAAGCTCAAAGCCCGTTGCTTCCCCTGCGTTTCCTCCAATGGCGAGGATCCCTCTTCGCATTCTGCTACCAGCCAGTGCACCCACAGAGCCATCAATAAACACACGGCCGCCAGTCATGCCTTGGCGATCGCCAGGGAGAGACCCAACAGCATTGTTCGCTGCGTTACCGTGAACATGAATTTCACCTCCTTGCATTCCGCACGCAAGCCAATCAGCCGCCGATCCTTTGACAAGAAGCTTCCCCCCGCTCATCTGTTCTCCTGAATGCCGCCCAACATTCCCTTGCACAACAATTGTTCCCGATTGCATGCCTGCGCCAAGAAAATGAACCCGTGAGAAGTCACCAATACATTCGATATGTTCATCTTCTGGATTTCCGTCGACATGAAAGAAGTCGCAAAGTCGTGCTGGTTGATTGTCACAAAGTACCGGTAACTGCTTGATGTCAGTAAGACTTTGTGTTGCTGTAACCTCAGGAAGGAGACCCTGAACAGACAGAGATCGATATGGCAATCCGTGGTCTGGCGAGTCAGTTCGAACAGTGAGGAGAAGAGACATGGCAGATAATTGAGAAAAGCAGTTTAAGAATACACTCGAACGTGTTCCCGGAGGAGATACCAGCGCTGAGTATCGTGAAAATATAATGAAGGTAAAACCCGGCAGAGTCAGCGGAGTCACAGCCGCTCGTAGCCGGATCAAAAGCACGTAGTTCCCCGAATATAAAAAGTATTGGCCTTTTGGCCTTTGGTATGCACCTCTGTTGAGTCCAGGTAGCGAGTTTTAAGCTTTGACCTTACGGGTTGCGCGAGTCTTGTCGTCCGGCTACGTTCAATTCTGGTCAGATTCACGCCGAGTGCCAGGTTTCTGCGTTGTGTCTCTCTCAACAAACTTTATACTCCGATTCAGCCAGTAGCGGAGGTTTTTGGTCGAAAATGAGATGTTGATCAGTTTCCAGAAATGGTAGGGCTATGCGATTCACGCTTCTTGATCGAATTGTTGAGGTTGAGCCAGGGAAGAGTATTACTGCAGTGAAGGCGGTATCTTTGTCGGAGGAGTATCTGGCAGACCATTTCCCAAGGTTCCCTGTTCTCCCCGGTGTTTTTATGTTGGAGGCGATGACGCAGGCAGCTGCTTGGACAATACGTCTGGGTGAGGATTTTGCGAACAGCATTGTTGTCCTGCGTACTGCTCGCAACGTGAAATACGGTGACTTTGTGGAACCTGGAAAAGTACTTACTGTTCACGCGGAAGTGCTGTCTCAGGATTCTCATCGTACGAAAGTGAAAGCAAGCGGGATGGTCGGTGATCGAACAAGTCTGACAGCTCGGTTAGAGCTTGAGCGCTATAATCTCGCGGATAAACGTCCTTATGGTGATGCGATGGATGTCCGCGTACGTTCGGAAATGCGACGATTATGGACAGTTCTGAATCCAGGAAAACGAGGGACTTCCGGGGCAGGACAGATGGTCTACGGTATGTCGCAGGAAATTTCCTCTCCGTCAGGCGCCGTCTGAGGCAAAAGCCCAATTTTGGGGGACTCCAGAGAAGCCTCCAGAGAGGCCTACAATCGTTCGTTTTTGCTTAGATTGCCGGCTCGAAGTGCTGAATCTGATGATTGTGCCGCTTTTACCAGCCAAGAATTCAATTACTCGGCTTTCCATCTAAGATGGTCGAGATTACAACCTACGATGGCGAACGAGTTTTCCAATCTTACGTAAAGGTGTGATGTCGATGCCGTCTCGAGATGAAATTTTTGAAAAAGTACAGGCTGCCCTCGTAGATGCCTTGGGGGTAGATGACGATGAAGTGACTCCAGAAGCGACAATGGTCGGTGATCTTGGCGCAGAGTCGATCGATTTTCTTGATATCGTCTTTCGGTTAGAAAAGGCTTTCAGTATCAAGATTCCGAGAAGCGAACTGTTTCCAGAAGATGTTTTGTCCAGCACGGAATTTGTCGTTGATGGCAAGTTGAACGATGCTGGCATTGCAGCGCTCAAGGAACGAATGCCCTTTGTGGATTTGGCAAAGTTTGAAGCGAATCCGAGTGTTCAGAATTTCCCAAATATTCTCACTGTTGAAGACATGGTTCGCTACGTTCAGAGTAAGCTTGGCGGTTGAGTTTGAGGTGTGATGCTCGTAGCGTTCTGGGCCGAAGTGAGTCTCGCTGTAAGCTAAACGGAGTAAAACTGCGCCATGCGTTGGTTCTGGATCGATCGTTTCAATGAATTTGTTCGTGGTAAACATGCGACAGCCGTGAAGAATGTCTCTCTTGCAGAAGAACATCTTCATGACCATTTTCCGGGTGCTGCCCTGATGCCAAATTCTCTGATCGTTGAGGGAATGGCACAAACAGCTGGTCTGCTCATTGCAGATGCTTTGGAATTCAACCGCCGGGTTGTTCTTGCAAAGGTTGCCAAAGCAGAGTTTCAGTACGACGCTGTGCCGGGAGACTCAATTCTCTTTCGTGCAGTAATCGATGAGCTGAAGCCAACGGGCTCTCTCGCGAGTGTGGAAAGTGTGATCGTCGATGAAAAGGGCGAGGAGCGACCTCAGGGCAAAGCAGAATTATTTTTTGCACATCTTGAGCCAGGCGAAGGTGTTCCTAAATTGTTCGAGCCAGAGGAGTTGCTCAAATGGCTCGATCACATGCACATCTACGATATTGGCCGAGATGAGGCCGGAAACCCACTATCAAGGCCTGACTGGTAGGCCTTTGGGCCTGATGTCGTTATTGTATTAGCCAATAGGTTCTGGAATTAGTCCGGAAAGTCTTTCCGGGATCTGAAAGCATGGAGGATCTGCAATGGTGGCTGGCCGACGACGAGTTGTAATTACTGGAATGGGATGCGTTACGCCTTTGGGAGTGACAGTCGAAGAACTTTGGGGAAACCTGAAGGAAGGTCATTCTGGTGTGGCTGCTACCACAGTGTTTGACGCAACACGGTTTCCGACCAAAATCGCAGCTGAGGTAAAAAACTGGTCTGTATGTGATGAAGGTCAGACTGAGGACCGGTGGCAGCACTGTGGTCGGCATACAAAATTTGCTGTTGGTGCGGCTTCACAGGCAATGAAACACGCTGGTTTCCCTCAGGGACTCTCATCAGCCCCGGAAAGACTCGGTATCTATCTTGGTAGTGGTGAAGGCCAACAAGATTTTGATTCATTTACAAAGATGATGATGGTCTCGATTGAAGGCGACGCTCTCGACGTTGCTAAATTCACAAAACTTGGGCTTGAGACGCTTCATCCACGAACAGAAGTAGAGCAAGAGCCGAATATGCCAGCAGGGCATTTAGCTGCTTTATTTAACGCACAGGGCCCGAATCTGAACTGCCTGACTGCATGTGCTGCTTCAAGCCAGGCAATTGGTGAGGCAACAGAGCTTGTCCGTCGTGGAGATGCTGATGTGATGCTCTCGGGAGGAACACATAGTATGATCCACCCATTCGGTGTCACGGGATTTAATCTTCTGACAGCGCTGTCAACCCGTAATGATGAACCCACGAAGGCATCACGACCATTTGATAATGAACGTGACGGGTTTGTTCTTGGAGAAGGTGCAGCAATGGTTGTGCTCGAAGAACTTGAGCACGCACGGGCGCGTGGTGCTGAGATATACGGTGAGGTCGTTGGTTATGGTTCAACGGCGGATGCCTATCGGATTACTGACACACACCCTGAAGGACGCGGTGCATCGAGTTGTATTCGGATGGCTTTAAAGGATGCAGGGCTTGGCCTGGGTGACATTGACTACGTCAATGCCCATGGTACGAGTACTAGTGTGAATGATCGGGTTGAGTCCTTAGCGATTAAAAATGTATTTGGAGAGCGGGCATATAAAATTCCTGTGTCGAGTACAAAAAGTATGATGGGACACCTGATTGCTGCTGCCGGAGCAACAGAGGCTATTGTCTCACTACTAGCCATTCGAGATGGTATTCTTCCGCCCACCACAAACTACGACAGTCCTGATCCAGATTGTGATTTAGACTATGTTCCCAACGTTGCCCGTGAGGCGCCCTGTAAACGAGTGCTTTCAAATAGCTTCGGGTTTGGTGGCCAGAATATTTCCTTGATCCTGAGCAATTTTGCTGATGCCTAAGTGCCATGATCAGTCCATTCGTGGCAGCACGATCGGGCAGGAGCCCAAGCGTTTTGGTGCTTAAACCTCCTCCAAAAACAGGGTTTTTGCCAAAAGTTTGAAAGGCCTCAGGGTTTTCTTAACCGGTTGAACCGTTTCGACCGATACCTAAGAACATCGAATGGTTTTGGCTATTTGGTGCGGCACGTGGTGTGTTGCCTCGTAAAGAGCCAGATTGTGAGAACGCTTGGGATAAAGAAGCTATGAGACATCTTCCCGCCTGCCTGTTTATTGTCGCGGTTCTGAGTATGACCAGCGGCTGTTCACTGATCGACCGACTGTTTCTGATTAACGCCGATGGCCCGTATTCCAGCCATCACGGAGGATGCCCAGCAGGGTGCGAAGATGGGTGTGAACAATGTAATGAAGCACCATGCGCTGATTGCCAGAGTGGAATCTGTCCCACTGGTGGCTGCAAAGAGGGTTTTTGCCACCTAGGTAAAAACTGTAATGCGTGCGCTAATGGCCGTTGTCATGAGCGGCATGTTGGAAGATATGGCGGTCTTGCTAAGCACCATCTGACTCCGGAAGAAAAGTGTCAATTGAATGGATCGGACTACGGAGCAACGTGCCCACCTGGTCCTCCGAGCGGCGCTGTGGCCTATCCCTACTATACCACTCGTGGTCCTCGTGACTTCCTCGCAAAGTGCCCGCCTTCTATCGGACCGTAGGCTGAGATAAGCGATGCTTATTCAGGAGCCATTCTTCGGAAAGAATCTCTCAACAGTGGCCTTGCTCGGGGGCTTTGTGACCATTGAAACGCATACCAATGCTACAGTCGAACAGAATATCATTGCGGCGACAGGCATGAGCTGCCACGAACCATCTCCATCAAGTATCGATGGCACAGGAATGTTCACTGTGAAATTTGGCAGAGCCGCAAATTCTGATGCACGAAATAGCCACAGCCAACTTCCTGCCGCAGCTAACACGCATGCATACGCCCCTGCTT
>JBDOMQ010000433.1:0-6405 GCA_039831725.1 Pirellulales bacterium | reverse complement strand
CAAAAGAGTTCACACACCTCTGGCAATTAATCTGCGAAGACAATCATCCTGATATGTTCACCTCTACGACTCATGCAGTTTTTCGACGCTGAACCGCTTCTAAAAAAACAGGGGTCACGGACAGGCAATTGGTTCTTACCAGAGCTTTCGCTACCAAAGCCTCAATGCCCAATACGCCTCAACTCTGATGTCACTACAGCCATGACAACAGACCGTGGGCAGTCCGCTTACGTTCCTTCCAAGGAGACCGGTACCGGATCATGACTCAGCCACGATTACTAAAAACTGACGGCCAGCTATCTGATTCTTTGGCTTTTCATACTACTTAGAGGGCTTGTCATTATCTCATTCCTTTTCTTGACACCCGGGTTCAAACCGGACACAGCAATGAGTTTCGTAAAGACAGGTTGTTTCACGTGAAACAGGTAAGACTCGTAGTCTGCGCAAAGTTCGTCGGTTTCACGTGAAACACCGCCCACGGAAGTCCGATGATGACGAACCCACCGGTTCGTGCCGATACACCGAAAGCACGTGTTGTGCGTTGCGAAATCATTTGTAGGAATACGCGGATGGGCCGGATTGTGTGTGTAGCAAATCAAAAGGGTGGCGTCGGGAAGACAACGACTGCTTCGAACGTGGCAGCCGGACTTGCCAAGGCAGGCATGCAGACATTGCTGGTTGATCTCGATCCCCAATGCAATGCAACCACTGGACTCGGTGGTGTTCCAGCGAAGACACACCCGCTGGTATCGGAGGCAGGTCTGAGCGAAAACGTTGTAAGTACAGCAGTCACAAACCTGTCGCTTCTTCCAGGCAGTCGGAGTGTTCGTGATGTGGAGCGGATTGCGGAACAGGCACGCGCAGGTTCAATGGTTCTCTCAAATCATCTTTCATGCGGACTGAATGCGTGGGACTACTGTCTCATTGACTGCCCCCCTTCACTGGGGGAACTCACTCGTACAGCACTTGCCGGTTCAACTGAGGTACTCATGCCCATCCAATGTGAGTATTTCGCACTTGAGGGACTGACACAGATGATTGAGGTCATTCGAGATGTTATGGCCGATCAGCCTGGCCGGCTTTCCTTTAGTGGCATTGTGCTGACGATGCATGACGCCAACCTGGAACTGACCACTGAGGTTGAACGAGAAGTTCGAGATTTTTTTGGTGAGATTGTTTTTGACACAGTCATCCCACGGGATGTCACTGTATCGGAAGCACCGAGTCACGCGTTGAGCGTACTCGACTACGCACCACGCTCTTTGGGAGCACGGGCGTATACAGAATTGTGCATGGAGGTACGCGACTGTGAGTAGAGAACGACGGCTAGGGCGGGGTCTGGAAGCACTGCTGGGCAGAGCTGGAATGGATCAGTCGGCACCACCAACTGACGGTACAGGAGCGTTGGCTAGCCAGCCAGAAACCCCTGATCGTTCACGATCAGCAGCTGCACAACTCATTCTCCATAAAGCTGAAGACCTCGAACAGGCTGCCGCCGAACTTCCTGCGAGTGAGATTTCAACTGCTTCCATTGATCCAAATCCTTGGCAACCTCGCAGTGAAATGTCAGCAGACGATCTCATTGAATTAACAAAAAGCCTTGAAGAGCATGGGCTTGTTCAGCCCATTGTTGTGCGGTCGAAAGATGATCGTTACCAGCTGATTGCAGGCCAGCGTCGTTTGGCAGCAGCACGCCGCTTGGGCTGGGAAAACGTTCCGGTGCGTTTGCTCGAAGTTGATGACCGCCAGATGTCCGAGATTGCAATCGTCGAAAACCTTCAACGTCGCGATCTCGACCCCCTTGAAAAGGCAACAAGTTTTAAGCAGTACCTCTCCACATGGGGAGGCACTCAAGAAGAACTCGCCAAAAGGCTTTCAGTCGATCGTTCAACAGTCGCCAACTTAATTCGTTTGCTGGAATTACCAGAAGTTGTTCAACAGAAACTTCGTGCGGGTAAAATATCGATGGGCCATGCCAGAGCCCTTTTGCCGTTAGGTGACGAACACGAACAGGTGGCACTTGCTGAAAAAGTTGTGGCACAAGGGCTCTCTGTTCGAGCCGTTGAAAGTGAAATTCAGGAAATACTTCGAGCTGACGAGGTTGAAGAGATCTCGGTTTCTTCAACCGCTACAGTACATGATCCACAAGCCACTGGATCAACAACACCGAAAAGGAAGTCGGGGCGCCCGGCTTCGCGACGCTCGAGCCAAATAGTCTCACTTGAAAATGAGCTTCGGAGGGCTGTTGGCACAAAAGTCGTGATTCATGCAAATAGTAAAGGAGCAGGAAGAATCGTCATCCCATTTGGTAGTCCGGAGGAATTTGAACGCCTGCTGGAGTTCCTCAAAGACTAAAAACGTGCCTTGTTCCCGGGATTTCAATGTACTACTCTGCCTTTTATCAGTCTTGGCTATACTCTGAGATCTCTTCGGCGGTTTCTGATAGGAGCCACACTCGGGGCGTAGCTCAGCCTGGTAGAGCGCTTGGTTTGGGACCAAGAGGTCGCATGTTCGAATCATGTCGCCCCGACTGTTTGACGCGGTTGTAATTGACCGCTAGAAACAAAGTGCGAAACGCACCGCCTACATTCTGAAGGCGTGCCGTCTGGAATACCTTTCGATTTCTTAAAACGGGGATGTCACCCTTTTCATCCCCGCATTACACGATTCTGGAGGGTGTGGATATGTGTGCACGAGGAGCCAACACATACCAGAACCACGATTGCATAATCGTGGATATCAAAGAATCCGGGTTGGCGGCGGAGAGAGCGTGTACGCTCGGCAGACCCGGCAGCCGGCAGGCCGACAAAAGGTATAAATCGATACTGACGGTATGGGGGCTGGCGGTGGCAGGCACCCCAACGATTTCGAAATTGAGGCAAACCAAAAAATCAAAGTCATTAAAGCCAACTCAACATTCTCCCGACACCAACCAAATATGTGTGGCAGATTTACTCTGTACAGCACTTGTGAGCGTGAAGGAAAAAATATGGCATTGGTATTTATTGCGGCGTGTTGCGGTTTGTTTGGAGCCTTGCGCAAGTCTTCCCGGGATTGAATTCGGTGTTCAATCGTTGAGACAGTTTGCAAGGACAAAAGCTACAACGGTGATGTAGGCGACACGCTACGAGCACGGATCGCAGAGTCGCTAGACAGAGGCATCCCAAATGTTTCTAGGTTGCATTTGTTGGAATGACTTACGACCGACCTGCCGAGCGCTGTAAGGCAGCTTGATACGAATACCGATAAACCGACCCCGACAAAATTTTGACGACAGTGGGAACCGGAACAACGAAGCCGACAGATGGGCCTTGGCGGTTCACTGACAATGCTAGACGTACTTCTCTAAGTGAGCGTTTCTTCATCGCATAGTCTCCTTATGGGTTACTACTCGCTAAAGAACTATTACATACTACGGGAGCCGAAGCGGGAGAGTTCTTAGCCATCGCAAGAAAATGCTTTTAAGCCTATTTTTCTCGAAGAAAAACACTCGTGCTGCAACTTCAACACTTTCTCCGCCGCCAGATAAGTCAGGAACACCAGGACTCCATGGATTCCTACTGCACAACAGAAGACGACGACAAATGAACTGATCTGGCGGAGTTAAGTTGTCAGCGGGTGAGCCATTTGAAATGGCCTATTTTACATAGAATTTTTGTACACATTTAGACACAAGGGGGGTAGCGACTTGCGTCATTTTAGAGAAAGCTTCAATCGTACAATGCGATGGTTCCAACTGTCGGCGATATAGAGCCATCCGTCGTGGACTTGGACGCCATGTGGCCTATTCAACTTGAACTCCCCGGCACCAAGTACCGTAGTTACCGCTTCTGTCTTCGGGTCGAAACAGCGAATCAAGTGATTGTTGTCATCAGCGATATATACGGCACCGGCTGAGTCGATCGCTAGGTGCTTCGGGCCGTTAAAAGTAGCTTTTGAGCCAATGCCATCAGTTTTGCCTTTCTTGCCGTTACCAGCGACGGTCCGTACTCTGCCCTCGACATCAACTACACGCAGCGAGTTGCCGCCACGTTCGACGATGTAGAGATTGCCAACTGAGTCGTAGACCGCAGCACGAGGGTCGACGAGTGGTGCCACAGTTGCGTTAGCGCCATCTGCTGGGATACCACGTTCCCCGTTGCCAGCAATGGTCGCAACTCGTCCGCTGCTGAGCGTGATTCGTCGAATGCGACGATTTTTGATGTCAGCAACCAACAAATACTTCTTATCTGGACTGACGGACACACTAATTGCCATGTTGAACTTAGCGTCTTTTACGGTCTTCCCATCGCCCGCAAACCCTGCCTCACCACCGGCATAGGTCAAGACATTCCCTCCTCTATCAACACGGCGAATCGCATGGTTGGCGTGATCGGAGATATAGAGTGAGCCATCGGGACCAATGGCTACGTTGTGCATATCTTTGAACGACGCTTTGGTTACTGGACCACCATCGCCCTCATACCCCGCACGGCCAAGTCCACCAATATGTGTAAGTTCACCCGCAGGGTTTCGCTTAAAAATCCTGCCACCTTTGTACTCGACAATGATCATATTTCCGGACGCATCGAAGTCCATTCCAAATGGATAGCTAAGCTTGCTAGGCGACGTTTGTTTCACCGGATTCGCGTCCTGCGAACCAACGAGAACGTCCACGATGGGTTCTGCCGCATGTGCAAACGTTGTGAAAACCATTATCGTTGCGGAGATAAGCGTCCGTTTCATTGGTAGTCTCCGGGGCTTCGTTTTATACGGACTATTGGCTGCTCGAGTCTAAATGGCTATCGGCAAAAACTCAATAATTCGTAGGTGTGTTGCATGTTTATCTTGTCGAAAGATCAGCGAGGCAAAGCTCAGACCAGATGTCAAGGTAGTGGCAAAAAACAAGAAGGCCCGCTCGTAGAGAAATGATGAAACCTACGCACAGGCTTCTGGCCGCAGGTACGAAGAACACATGATAGAGGCTATGGCCTTGCCTGCATGTCCGACAGACGCTTGTTTCCTTGATTAGCTCTTTGAGCACCTGATAGAAACAGCACGCACGCCATTAGCCCACAGGCAACAGTGATCATTTCTGTTGTGTGTAAAGTTTTCCTATCACTGTATTCAATCGTTTAGGATGTCCAATCAAAACTCCGTCAAGTTTGCGAAAGGCAGTACTAAAATTGAACAGGGGATTAGTTGCCAAAGTTACATATGATACAAGTAGGCTATACCGCTGATTCTCATACGTATCGCCATCTCCAAAATGTGTAACGTCATGGTTTCACTGAAGCGAAAGATGCATGGAAGTTAATTATCCAACATGCATATTAGAAAAAGTTTTGATTGTAAAATAATGCAGTTTGGTTTTAGCTTCACAATCCAGGGCTGGTAGACGGTAGACAATATTGCCTCGGCAAGCCCCCCGACAAGCGATCAAAACAATTCATTTACACCACTGAACCGTTGGTGTATTCTCTGAACCCATCGAGTAAATAACTTTTTTTAATTTTTAGTACTGGTTTTTGATCCTGATTCGGGACCCAAAGGTCACCTATTCGATCATGTCGCCCCGACTTGTCGAAAAACCGTGCTCTTACGCAAACCCGGCTTTCTTTGGCAAAGCAACTGGGGTTTCACAAACTTTCTGGATGACAGACGACCCTCAGCATGAACTCTAAGCAGACCGGCACTTCTTTTAGACCACCATGGTGGATGAAAAACCCTCACCTGCAAACTATTTTGCCGACAGTTGCACCGCAAAAACTTGCGGACCACAAAGCCAAACTGCATAGAGTCGAATTATCTGACGGTGATGCAATTGCCGTTCATGAAGATTGCCCGAAGGAGTGGGTTGCCGGTGGGAAAGTAGCTATTCTCTCCCATGGCCTTACCGATCATCACCGCACACCGCTTCTTGTCCGTCTCACAGAAAAACTGACCGCACGAGGGGTTCGAGTATTTCGCTGGGACATGCGTAGTTGCGGTTCTGGAATCCAATGGGCCCGCCACCCCTACCATGCAGGTTGCTCTGATGACCTTGCCTCAGTTGTTCATGCAGTCGTCAACACGTGCTGCAAAACCGCAAGTGACCTCCGTCCTGAGATCACCTTGTTTGGCGTGTCACTTTCTGGAAATATCTTATTAAAGTATCTCGGAGAGTCACCAGAAAAAGTACCCGTGTCGGTACAACGTGCTGTGGCGGTAAATCCTCCTATCGACCTGATCGCCGGTATTGAATCAATCAGCAACCGACGCAACCGTGTTTACGACCGCCATTTCACTCGAATGCTTTTAAAACATTATGACCAATGGTCACGTGTCCGTACCGATATCTACAGTCCTCTTAATGGCCCGCGGCCACGAACACTCGAAGGGTTTGACAACTGGTTTACAGCACCGGCAATTGGCTACCGGGATGCT
>JBDOMQ010000357.1:0-6515 GCA_039831725.1 Pirellulales bacterium | reverse complement strand
CAATCTGATTAATGATGTAACTTGTTGAGCCAGCGAGGTCAGATTTTTCGACAACCTCCATTGCGCACTCGGGATGGACAAGAATTTTGACATCTGGAAGATTCTCTCGCATCGTATCAACATGTTCTGGACGAAACATTGCATGCACACTGCAGTGACCCTGCCAGAGAATCACTCGACTCTTTTCCAGAGTTGTTGCATCATTGCCACCAAGTCGTGGATCATGAGGGTTCCATACACACATCTGCTCAAGCGGCACACCCATTGAGTTGGCAGTGTTCCGGCCGAGGTGTTGATCCGGAAAGAAAAGGACTCGCTTCGTCCTGGCAAAAGCCCATTCAAGAACGGCGCGTGCATTGCTTGATGTGCACACAATACCACCATGTCGACCACAAAATGCTTTGAGGCTGGCAGCTGAATTAATGTAGGTCACAGGCGTGATGTCATCGGTATCGATAATCTCACCAAGGTCCGCCCACGCATCTTCTACCTGTTCAATCGCTGCCATATCAGCCATTGAACAGCCCGCTGCGGTGTCGGGCAAAATAACATTTACTCGCAAACCATTCCGATCTGCTATCTGCTCTGGTCGATTGACAAGAATATCTGCTGTCTCCGCCATAAAGTGGACACCGCAAAACACAATGGCTTCACAGTCTGTTCGTTCTGCTGCAGATTTGGAGAGTTGATAACTATCTCCTCGTAAATCTGCATGAGCAATCACTTCATCCTGTTGATAGTGATGGCCGAGAATCAGCACACGCGACCCGAGGCGCTGTCGAACTTCGTCAATCCGACTCGCCAAAGTAGCATCGTCGAGTTTTCGATATGCCTCTAACGGACCAGCAGACAGGGGCTCGTTTGTTGGTATTTCCACTCTCATCATCCCTACAGTATAGGCTGTCGCGGCGGTCCCTGTGCGGAGACCGCTTGGCATCTTATACTGCTGGCTCCTCGTTGGATTCAACGAGATGGCCATTCTCCGTATGATGGCTAATGTTTTAAATCACCCCTTTCACCGTTGCACAGAAGGCTGGCGAGCGTCCATGGCGAAAAAAGTCGCAAAGAAAAAGGCTGCCAAAAAAACCACAAAGGCTGCCAAAAAAACCACAAAAACAGTGAAGAAGGCTGTCAAAAAAACAGCCAAAAAGAAGGCTGTCAAAAAAGTTACAAAGAAAAAGGCTGCGACCAAAAAGGTAGCCAAAAAAGTAGCCAAGAAAGCTGCCAAAAAGCGGGCAACTAGAAAAAAGGTTGTGAAAGAAGTCCGCTTAAAGGCGTACTGGGGAGTTTTCAACTCCGGCCTGAAGCGTCTTGCTGTCTTCGAATATGCTGACAAGCGAGCTGCTGAAAAGAAAGCAAAAGAACTCTCGAGTGGATCAAAGGGCAATCACTTCATCCAACTCGTCAAAGAGCCAATCACTGAGGCATAACCGCTTTGCTGTGGGGCTACACAATCATGTGCTAGCCCCACGCATGTGCTAGCCCCACGGACTCTGCCAATCCCCCCACGCCTCAAGATACCGTGCCAATCCTGATGACTCTGTCGCCTTGCTCCGTATCCAGGTATGGGCTGATTCAATCAATGACTGTTCATCTGCAAGAGAAATAGCACCGGCAACCACACGGCTTCGTAGATAAACAAAGTACGTATCGAGAACATCACTTCGACAATAGTCATGAATTTCACGTGCTCGGCCTCCATCCCAAAGATCTTGCACCATGTGGCCAGCCACATCAAGTTTTCCAGGTTTGCCAATAAGATTGGCTGCCAGGGAGAGGCCTCCTACAAACCGGCTGGCACCGTTATTCGTTAAAAATTCATGCAGGTCGAGATGTGCAGAACTGTTGAATCGATTCCGTGGTTGTTCGAAACTGCGGCCGTTTTCGGCAATCCACTCAGGTATTCCTAATCCATACCGAAATGCGCAGACCTCAAGCAGTGGCATATCAAAACCACGGCCGTTGAATGAGACAAGTTGTGGCTGACCATTTTTTCGCCACCCTTCCCAAAATAATCGCACAATTTCATGAGGACGCGATAGTTCTTCATCAAGGGCTACGAGATCAATCAATGAATAGTCATCGGCAACGGTAGCAACAACAAGTGACACAGGGAGTTGAAATGTATATGGAATAAAATCTTTTCCATTTTGCTCAAGAAGTTCGGATCGGTATCGCTGAATTGCTTCCGTCGGTGAGAGCTTTTCTCCCGGATAACGAATTTTGGCAATGAGCTCTCCATCTGCTGCTGACTCGATATCAAAAACAAGCCGTGCTGTCCTTCGTTTTGCCATTCAGAAACTCTCCTTCTAATCCAAGTCGGCAGCGAGGTAATGATCGTCATGAGAATTTCAGGGTACGAATCCTTTGTTCTCTTCTACCGCATACCGAAGTCAAGGAATTTCAAGACCCTCTATCACTTCCGCAACAACACTCTTTCCGTCGATCTGATACGGTTGTTCATTGAGTCTCATGAGCATGATTACTGGATTTGATCGAGTGGAACAGGTGATCGCTGCTTGTCAGACTCGACTACGGCCGAGAGCACCTTCTGAACCTCGTACGCATCGGCAAAGTCAGCAAGGGGCACCACCGGCTCACCGCCACCAATCACGGTCAACATGTCGGCGGCCTGATTAATAAAGCTGTGTTCGTATCCAAGGATATGTGCGGCAGGCCACCACGATGCCGCGTAGGGATGGTTCGCGTTGCCATCCGTCACATTTATCGTGTTCCAGCCCTGCAACTCTGCAGGAAGTGTTGCATCATACCAATCGAGTTCATTCATACGTTCAAAATTAAAACGAATTGCCCCATTTTCACCGTGTATCTCCAAACGATTTGCATTCTTACACCCCGTGGAGAGACGCGACGCCTCAAATGTGGCCACAGCACCACTCGCCATTTTGGCGATAAACAGCACGATGTCATCGACAGTGCTTGCTCCCATTTTCTGACTTGTCGCCGCTCCGTGTCCAGAAATTTCACCACCGCCGCTCTCCAGAATCACTCGCTCCTTGATCACCGTTTCCATCGTCGCTCCGATCACCTCACTGATTTCATCACCAGTGATAAATCGTGCGGTATCGATGGTATGAGCACAAAGGTCTCCCAGTGCTCCAGATCCAGCTACATCGCCCTCAAATCGCCACATAAGCGGTGTATCTGGTCCGGCCCAATCTTGAAGATAACAGCCTCGAATCTGATAAATTCGACCGAGTTTCCCGGCTGCACACAATTGATGAGCGAATGCTATGGCAGGACATCTTCGATAATTATACCAGACGAATGTTTTTCCAGTCGCCTTCTCTGCAGCTTCTACCATCTGACGCGCATCGCTTAGAGTCCCTGCCAGCGGTTTCTCACAGGCGACATGTTTTCCGGCCTCGAGGGCCGCAATCGTGTGCTCGGCATGCACATTGTTGGGAGTTACCACATCTACTAGATCTACGATTTCGGAATTGACGGCCGAATGCCAATCCGTTGTGCAGTGCTGCCAACCCCAACGCTCGGCAAACATTGTTAGCTCTTCTTGATTACGGCCTGCGATCGTATGCATCACAGGCTTGCAGGGCAGATCAAAAAATTTATTCACCTTGAGATACGCATTTGAGTGCGCTCGGCCCATGAATTTCGTTCCAATCAGAGCGATATTACAGTGATTGATATTCGCAGTCTCAGCAGACATCTTAAAACTCCTGAATTGGAAAACTCTTTGAATCGCCCGAGAATCCGTAAATTAATATTGTACGTCGGTCCACTTTTGCTCTCGACTGCTCTGAATAATCGCATCGCAGATTGCCATCTCCTTATGACCATCTACAAACGTACTCCAGTCAGGATTGTCTGGCATTTGCCCCTTCTCAACCGCCCGATACACATTGCGAAATAGATTCTTGGGGCCGTCCGGGTAGGCTTCGGGATGACCACCTGGGTAATGGGCATACTCTTTGGCAGCTTCGTGCAGCAAGGATGGATCTTTGACCAAGATTTCATTCGCTTTTTCCCGATAACCGATCCACATATCGTTTGGTCTCTCTTGATCCCACGCCAATGCGCAGCGGGATCCATCGAGCTCAAACGAAAGTCGATTCTTCCGACCAGCCGAAACCTGGCTGACGCTGAAAACACCACGAGCCCCGCCCGAGAGTTCAATTAAAACAGAGGCATAATCCTCAGTGTTGATATCTTGCGGTTCGTAATCACTGGGTGAGAGTTCCTTGCCGGCATACGTTTCAATTTGTTTCTTGGGCTTCATTCGTGTCTTGTGTACGGTACGCAAGTCGGCCATGACTCGGACGATGCTCTCGCCGGTGATAAACTGCAAGAGATCGCACCAATGACTACCAACGTCCGCGACCGCGCGACTCTCCCCTGACATTTCCGGTTGCAATCGCCAATTCCAATCTGTCTGGAGGTACAGCCAGTCCTGCAAATACGAGCCACGGAGAGTGAATACCTCGCCCAGTTCCCCTTGTTGGACCATTTGTCTGGCATGCTGAACCAACGGATAGTACCGATAATTAAAATCGACGGCATGAATCAGACCCGACTCCGATGCAAGTTTCACCAGTTCCCGACTCTCTGTACTGTTCATCGCAAGAGGTTTTTCGCTGATCACATGCTTGCCGGCAGCGAGAATATCTTTGTTTACCTGATAATGCAGGTGATTCGGTGTGCAATTATGAACGACACGGACTTGCGGATCGGCCAGAAGTTCACGGTAATCACCATACGATTTCTCGATACTTAAAAGATCAGCCTTACTGCGGGCCAACTCGGCATTGGCTTCGGCCAGGGCAACAAATTCGACGTTCCCCAATCGCCTTCCAGCCTCGACATGTACCGGACCGATAAATCCAGTGCCGATAACTCCGGCTGCGATCTTCTCTGCCATTGTCTCACTCTCCTTTAACTCTAGAACTAAACCCACACCGTCGCTTTGATAAACCCGCGAAATCAAATCTTATCGGTTAGCCGACGGTTCTAGCAACCGGCCAAGCATTGTTTTGCATCCGGCACCTCAAGATTCGCTGCTTCTCAATACAACTCGGCGAATCGTTTTTCTAAGGTGATGACCAACAGCAGGATCATGTCTCCTTGTAGTTGAATATGTCACCCCAGATCAGCGACTTGAATTGACGTTTGACGGTGCAAAATCCCGGCTGTGTCGTCAGCCAAAAATAGCAGCAACTGCATCAGATGTGGTCGTGCAAAAGCCGCTCGTTCACCAGAAATTCCCTCGTCTCAAAAATTTTTGTGGCCATAAATTTTATGCAGAGGCATTAAAACCCCTTCCAAGAGAGCGTAGCACAAGCCGAACCGTGGCACAGCCCCGCGCCCTTCTGAACCCCAGTGGGAGACATGGTCCAACCCTGATAAGATACCTCGTAGAATTTCTTCGACTTTTCTTTTCCAACAGGCGACCCAATGGGCTTTTCAGATCGCGGATATTACCGCCTTGACAACTCATTCCAGCGACAATCCGACTGGACCGCAGTGATCACGATCATCATTGCCAATGTCGCCGTATGGGTACTCAATCTCTTTGGTGGTCGTGATTTTTCTATCAACAACATCCTCGCACTCCGTGGAGATCTCCCTGAACATCTGCTGGAATGCTGGAAGCTCATCTCCTATGGTTTTGCCCACGACGCAACATCACCATGGCATCTTGCATTTAATATGCTCGCCATCTTTTTCTTCGGGAGGGCTGTCGAACAAGTGCTTGGTAAGGCAGAGTTCCTTCGATTTTATTTTGTTGCTGTTGTTGTATCTGGATTGGCATGGGTTCTCAGCGTCAATGTATTCTCTAATGAATTTGCACCCGGCCGGACATATTTGATCGGTGCGAGCGGTGGAGTGATGGCAGTTCTGGCTGTCTTTGTCTGGTACTTCCCTCGGCAGGAAGTCCTGATCTGGGGCATTCTTCCTGTACCCGCATGGGCACTCGGCATTCTCTACTTTGTCACAGACATCCAAGGAGCCACTCAAGGTGGCGGGAATGTTGCCCACGTAGCGCATATTGGTGGTGCTGTTTTTGGCTTACTGTATGCCTGGCGAGGATGGAGCCTCAGTGGCTTGTCCGATTTAGGTGGACGGCTCAAACAAATGCGTCGCCGTTTTAAAATTGTTCGACCAGATGACGATTTCGATCACTCACACACGACCGGTGAAGATGAGCAAAGCCTACAATTAAAGGTTGACGGGATACTGGAAAAAATTAGTCGTTCTGGTGAGTCGAGCTTAACAGAGGATGAGCGCGAGACACTCACTCGTGCAAGCCGACGTTTCAAAGGACGCTCGCAGTAGAAAGCGAAATTTTAGGATATCGTTTTTATCGAAGAAGATTTTCTTGTGGTCGCGTTACAACTCGTAAGTCGTCGCGACTGGCAGACCGTATCTGATCGACAAGTGTGACAAACTGCTGAAACTCCTGTTCATCAAGCTTTCCAGATAGGACTGAATGCACCTGTCCTGCCGTATCCAGCACAACAACATTTGGCTCTCCTGGG
>JBDOMQ010000195.1:0-6564 GCA_039831725.1 Pirellulales bacterium | reverse complement strand
GGCTCATTCTGTATCCATCCATTGACTGGTGAATCTGTGCCAATCTGGGTGGCTGATTATGTGCTCGCTTCATACGGCACAGGTGCAATTATGTCAGTGCCAGCCCACGACAGCAGGGATTTTGAATTTGCTGAGATATTCAATTTGAAGATCGTTTCGGTTGTTGAGCCAATAGATGACACTACTGAGAGCACCAAAATATTTACTGGGTATGGAAGAGCTGTCGATTCTGGCCAGTATACAGGTATGCGCAGTGAAGCCTTTATTGAAAAAGTGGCGGCGGACTTGTTTGATAAAGGTCTTGGGAGGCCGGCCACAAACTATAAATTACGTGACTGGCTCTTTAGTCGTCAGAGATTTTGGGGTGAGCCATTTCCTATCTTGCACGAGATTGATGAGTCAGGTCAGCCAACAGGTGTTGTTCGGCCACTCGAGCCACATGAGTTGCCGGTGCCACTTCCTGAGCTTGATGACTTTCGGCCGGACAAGACGCCTAATCCCCCACTCTCTCGAGCCAATGATGCTTGGCTGTACGTTGAACGAGACGGTAAAAAATATCGCCGAGAGACAAATACAATGCCCCAATGGGCTGGCTCGTGCTGGTATTATCTGAGATTTCTTGATCCTACGAACCAGGAGCAGTTCATTGACCCTGAGATTGAGAAGGCCTGGATGCCTGTTGATTTGTACGTGGGTGGAGCTGAGCACGCTGTTCTTCATCTGCTCTACAGCCGCTTTTGGCACAAGGTGCTTTATGACCGGGGGTACGTCTCTACAGTTGAACCGTTTGCTCGACTCGTGAATCAAGGAATGATACTTGGTGAGGTTGAGTTTACTGGGTACCGGGGAAGTTCAGGCGGTTGGGTTTCAGCGGGCCAGCAGAGCGGCTCTGACATTCCAATGAAGGTCTCTGCTGAAAATGTAGAAAAGCAGGGCGAGCATTTTGTGCTTCGAGATGCACCGGAAGTACGTGTGGAGAGCCGGGCGTATAAGATGTCAAAAAGTCGTGGAAACGTCGTTAATCCAGACAAAATCGTCCGTGAGTTCGGAGCCGATGCATTGCGACTGTATGAGATGTTTATGGGGCCTCTTGAGGCAACGAAGCCATGGAGCACATCCGGTGTTGGAGGAGTTCGAAGTTTTCTTGATCGTTGCTGGCGACTCGTTGTTGACGAGGGAGCTGAAGATATTCAGCTTGCCCCGCAAGTTACAGAAAAAGAGCCTACTGACGAACAGATGCGGGCGGCACATCGCATGCTTGACAAAGTGACATCGGATATTGAATCACTCTCATTTAACACTGCGATAGCAAAGATGATGGAATTTGTTAACTTTGCCACGCCACTTCAAGAGCGACCACGAGATATGCTTTCTCTTTTCGTTTCGGTCCTTTCGCCGTTCGCACCTCATCTTGCAGAGGAACTCTGGACTATTTTAGGAAACAAAAGTCCAGTTTCATTGGCTCCCTGGCCTCCTGTAGAGAGACGTTGGCTCCAGGACGACACCATAGAGATTCCGGTACAAGTGCAGGGTAAACTTCGTGCACGTATCACTGTACCTACGGGTACAGATGCCGCTGGGTTGGAAACTGCGGCATTGTCAGAGCCAAAAATTGGAGCGTTACTCGCTGGTAAGACGGTTGTGAAAGTAGTTGCCGTACCAGGTCGGATGGTGAACTTCGTTATCAAGCAATAACCAGAACATCATGACTTTATCGAAGAGACAAACGATACAGTTGTGGTGTTCGTGAAAATTGGCACGGAATAGCCTATTTCAGGAGACTCTTTGTCAGTTTTCAGTGAAGGTTACTTGGTCCCGAGGCCGGAGCAACGTAGCATGTACGAAGAGGGGATTTGTGGTGCCACATATCCGCTTTGTAGTTTTGTTGAGGCACCCTCAACGGGGAGAATCACTGGATGAGTGTGAGTAATGTATTGGCTTTGGTACTTGGTGGAGGCCGTGGGACGCGGCTCTACCCTCTGACACGAGACCGTTCAAAGCCAGCGGTTCCTCTTGCTGGTAAGTATCGTATTATCGATGTACCGCTTTCGAACTGTATTAATAGTGGGGTGCAACGAATCTATGTGATGACCCAATTTAATTCAGTGAGTCTACATAGGCATATTCGTCGTACATACAGATTTGACGCCTTCAGTGGTGGCTATGTCGAAATATTGGCTGCACAACAAACCAATGAAGCGATGGCCTGGTATCAAGGAACGGCGGATGCTGTTCGGCAGCACATCAAGTTGCTTCAAGATTCTGATATTAAACAGGTGTTGGTGCTTTCTGGTGACCAGTTGTATCGAATGAATTATGCCGATCTTTTAGCAACCCATGAGGCAAATAACGCAGATGTCACAATTGCTGGAATCCCAGTCAGTGATGACGTGTCATCATCATTTGGAATCATGCGGTTTAATTCAACCGGTCGTGTAGAGGGGTTTCTAGAAAAGCCTAAAACGACTGCCGAACTCGATTTAGTGCGGACTGATCCAGCGTGGATTGAACAGGCTGGTATTCAATCAGCCGGCCGCAGTCTCATGGCTAGCATGGGAATTTATCTATTTGATCGCGACTGTTTGCTGGATCTATTACTCAAAACTGATTATCAAGACTTCGGTAAGGAGGTTTTTCCAGCTGCGATTCGAGCAAAGCATGTCCAGCTCTATCCTTTTGATGGGTACTGGGAAGACATTGGAACAATCCGATCATACTATCAATGCAATATCGATCTCGCATCATCGAAACCACCGTTCGAATTAGCTGCACCACATGCGCCTATTTATTCACGAGCTCGATTCTTGCCACCTTCTCGAGTGGACGGGGCTCGTGTGCAAGGGAGCCTTATTTCAGATGGCTGTACTATCGGTGCGGGTACTGTAATTGAAAATAGCGTCATAGGTTTACGGTGCAAGATTGGAAAAGATGTAATTATTCGTAACTCGGTTGTCCTAGGAAACGACTATTATGAGACACCAGAGCATCTGGAAGTGGACGTATCAAAAAATGTTCCACCTTTAGGAATCGGTGATGGAACCATTATCGAGAAGGCAATCATTGATAAGAATGTGCGAATTGGAAGTTGTGCCAAGGTCATTAATGATCGTGGACTGACCGAACTGCCCGAGAGCAAACAGTTTACAATTCGAGATGGCGTGATTGTCGTGCCAAAAAATGCGGTGCTACAAAATGATTGGAAGCCAGCCTCTTGTTCCAGTTCAGATTAATACTGAGCCAAAATGTGATTCCCTCATTCCCTTGCTATAAGTCTTCAGGAGAGCGTGCGTCAACTCCTTCGGTAGCTGCATCAGAAGAGCCGGGGCTGTCTTTCTCGGGTTGTTCGTCCTCGTCTGCAGGTACTGCTTGAAGTGAGTGTTCGATAAGAACCGACCTGTCTCTTTGGATAGTTGATATCTCTTCCTCAGCCGTTGCTGCGATTACGCGAGATACTGCTGGTGTGTCATTAGTAGACTCACCTATCGCTAAGCGAGGCTCTTCCGACTCATGAGATACAACAGGAGGCCACGGTTTTGGTCGCCTCCAAATCGGAAGGATACCATTTGCCCGTAGTCGAAAATCATTTTGATTTGCAGAACCCGGCACTGTGCCTGAATAATCAAAAGGCGATGGGCACATGGTGCACCCATTACTTGCAAAAACAACACAAGATGAAAAAAGGAGGCACAGAGAGAGTTTTCGGCTTGGACTCTTTTGAAGGTACACCTATTTGCCTCCCCTGCCTATTCATGCAGAATATATTCAAACACGGCGGCTGTTCCCCGCAATTCCCAAACAACCCGAATCTTTCTTCGGACCGTTAGAGGTGATACCTTCACAAAAAGTTGGTTGAGGTAGCGAAAAAGACCACTATTCTCGAACAAGCAACTGTGATCCTTGACCAAGAATGCCAGCTAAATCATTGAAGTCAGCGGATGATACGAGAAGTACATTGTCCTCTGGTGTTTTCATGACAAAACTGGGGTCGTCGGCTGGCTGAATTCTTAATCCGTCATCGAGAATAATTGCGGCTTGAACCGATGGCTGATAGCCAACTGGAACTGTCTGGACGGTTTGAGTTTGTGTGTCCTGCTGCACATTGATCAGTTTCACTGAGGATCCTGTACGGCTCACGAACCCCTTGCCTATGGCAGCAGGGAAGGTTCCTGCGTAGCGACCACCGACTTGAAGACTTATTCTGCGTCTTGAAATGCTTACGACACCATCGAACGGACCTCGCAGAACCTTGATCCGCTGGCCAGTTGTAAGTTCATTGGGGGCGATACCATTTATTTTTGAAAGAAGTTTCCAAGAAATATTCAGTGGCTTGGCAATAGTTTCAAGTGTCTCTCCATCAGCCACGGTATGCGGTGGTAGCAGCATGTCTTGCGTCGAATAGATAACGGTGCCGGCGAGTTGTCCGAGAAGCCTTTCAAGTTGGTGGTTTTCTTCGACGCTTAGAGAAGAATCGTCATACCATACCGAAAGAACGGCAAGTGCTTCGGCATATCGACCAGCTTCAAGTTTATTGTGGGCATCTGTCCACGCGGCAGTGAAAGCAGCGGACCCTTTCTGTTCCGGCATGTTTTCCGTCACTATGCCCGTAGCGTCTTTAGGTGATTGCGACTGAGGCGGAACGGCAGGGACAGCATTGATATATGTTGGTGGCATCTGCTCGGTACCGGGAGACGCAGACGGATCTGTTGTTAATCCCTGTTTGTCGAGGGGTGCTGAAGGAGGTGGTGTTTGATTAGGAGGAAGACTCGCGAGTACATCAGGAGGGCTTTGCAATTCCACTGAAGGTGGTGTGGGTACTTGCGGCGAAGGTGCTGATGGTTGAAACGGCGGCGCATCAGACGTTGTCGCATGGGTTGACCCTGGAGGTTGCCATTCTTGGTCCGTCTCTTTGGGGCCTTTCTGAATGATTGAATAGGCACCATATAGGATCATGCCTAACAACCCGAGCACAATGAGTGGACGGAGCGCTTCTAGAGGATCGTTTTGCTGCTCTCTACGATGCTTTGATTTTGATCGACGTGCCATTGAACATGGCTCCTAACGCTAAGGAATTCGGACAACTTCGAAGACACTAAACAAGCGAGGAATTCTGTTCCAGATCGCTTCTGACAAATGATTCATTCCGCACAGAATTTTCACGGTTTTTGAGAATTACTCATTCCGATTTCGTGTTTACTCGAACGCAGGCCGTTCCCAATGGCTGTAAATTGCCCTATTTAACTCACTGTATGTCCTGAGGTGGGCAGTCTTCTGTTTTTCTGGAGGACGTAGCCGTTCGGTTATTTTGCCTTCTACCATCTAATTTTTAGTAAAAGCGGTTGTCATGATGGGCCTTTTGCTGGTGAAATATAGTTATGCATCGAAGAAATCTTCTTATTATCGCGATTGTTGTGCCAGGGTGCCTCCTTGCCTGCGCTGCTCAGGATCGAACTGGTCAGGGAAAGCGTTTTGCTGAAGTCATTCAGCGTATTGATAAGGGGTACTTCCGAACGGTTGATTCAGAGCAACTCTTTGAGGCGGCAATGGAGGGCGTTTTTCGTAAACTGGATGAGCGATCTGAATTTATACAGCCATCAAAGTTAAAAAACTATGAAAGAGACTTTGATAAAGAGTTTGCAGGTATTGGTGTAGAACTCGATACCGAGCCGTCTTCTGGAGATATTGTTGTAGTTGCGCCCGTGTATGGTGGCCCTGCTTGGCAGGCCGGTATTCGGTCTGGGGATCGCATAGTCAGTGTCGATGATATTGAGACAAGCGGACGTATTCTTTCCGAAATAGTTTCTCAGTTTCGTGGTGTAGCAGGAAGTAAGGTTGATCTTTGTATCGAAAAGCCAGGAGCCAGCCAGAATGATCCCTCAGCGATTCAAGACATCACCATCAGTCGCCAAAATATTACAATTGAGAGCGTCCGAGGAGATCGCCGTTTGCCTGGTGGAAAGTGGGAGTGGTGGCTCGAGGGTGAGCCAAACATTGCTTATCTAAGGATCAGTCATTTTGGCAACCGAACAGATCTTGAGGTTACCCAACTGATTGAAAAGCTTGTAGCCAAGCAAAATCCAAAAGGTCTTGTTATTGATCTGCGGGGTAATTCTGGCGGCATGTTGCAGTCAGGTATTGCTGTGTGTGATCTCTTTCTTGAGGACGGATTGATCGTTGCAGTTGCAAATGACAGAGTTTCGGGTCGTACTTATCGCAAACAACTTCAACAAAAATGGGACGCAGATCCTAGCCAGGTACTTAAAGGTGTACCGATCGCTGTTCTCATTGACGAGTTTACCGCAAGTGTCGCCGAAATAGTTGCAGCCTGCCTTCAGGATCACAAGCGTGCAACGATTGTTGGTAGCCGTTCTTTCGGTAATGCATCTGTGCAAACAATAACGACACTTTCGAGTGGGCCTGGAGCTATACGGCTTACAACGAACGAATATCGCCGACCAAGCGGTGCTTCCCTTAATCGTTCAAGTACAAGTCGTGACTCAGATGCTTGGGGTGTCCGGCCTGATTCAAACTTCGCTTTTTCACCCACTAGAAAGCAGCTTGAGGACT
>JBDOMQ010000249.1:0-6605 GCA_039831725.1 Pirellulales bacterium | reverse complement strand
AAGCGACAATAAAATCTTCACGCGCAGGTCCAAATTCATTACGGAGAAGTCTGAAGAGCCCTCGCGTGCGACGGAATCGAGCATCATTGGGAGCAAGTGCAACGGCCTTGTTATAATGGGTGGCTCGCTCTGGGCCATTTTCTAATAAGTTGCCCTGTACAATATGCGCTTCTGCTAACTCAACTGGATTTTGATCAGGGGAAAGAAATTTTATTGCCTTGTTGGCAGACTTTGTTGCCTCATCTGGACTTCCTCCTGGTAGGGCTTGGAGACGAGCAATCATGAGATGCGCGATTCCAAGTTTGGGATCACGTTTCACTAATTCGTTGAGATCACGCATTGCAAATGACCGCATCCTTGGCCAATCTGGAGTTGGGCGTGGAGCATCAAATATTGCATCGACGAGCATCACAGAGCGGTCAATAAGCGTGCCCACGATGAGGTTGTTGGCAAAGTCTTTTGAGCCCTCTGGGAGACCTTTTCGTATGGCACGGCGGCAGAGGTCAATGACCCGCTCAAAATCATCAAGGCTTTGGGCCGATAATTTCTTTTCGATCGCAGCATCGAGATCAGCTTGGCCATCATTATCATTGAGTTTTTTCTCCTCAGTGCTTTCGGTTTCGGCTGCGATACATAAAGAAGACACATTAAGAGAGAGGCCAGCTATACAACAAGAAAGAGATGTTAACCAAATCAAACAAGCTGTTTGTCGACTTACACAAGTAGATGAACAGGTCATTAGGCGATGAGGCGTTTGCATACAGCTTTTCCTTGAAACAGGGTTTTTATGAGGCTCGTGGTAGTGGAAAACAAGTGATATCGGATTAAAAAATGTAGCCGATTCTTTTGTTTTACCCGAAGGTTAATTTTTTGCGTTCCAGGCTTTAGTACGTTCAAAGCGGGGCAGGAAGGTCCCGACGGCTAAAGATATACCCCCCAATGACGTAGCCAGTAATGCCAATTCCCATAAGAATTCCATTGTATTGGAGCAGGAGTTGCCAGTCAGTCCAGCCGCCTCCAACAAGTCTCTGTGGTTCATAGGCGTTGAAGACTGAGAAATACCCAAACCAACTTAATGATTCACTCAGGCGGCCAACAAGTTTTGTTAAGAGCGAAGTTACGTAGAACGCGCAGAGAATGCCGATAGTTCTCCACCGGTAGCTGTCACACGCCGACACGCATGTGGCGAGGCCACTCATGCACACCATGAGTCCAAAGACGTTGAGGGCAGCTGGCAGAAAATGAATAGGGTTCACTTTCCCTGACCAAGGGCCAAATTGTACAGCTGTAAAAACTGATGCGAACAAGATTGTGCAGAGACAGAAACCACCGCAGATAGTTGCGAATGCTTGGGTTGAATAGAGTGCCCTTCGACGAATCGGCTGGGCAAGAATCATTTCAAGGGTCCCGCGTTCGAGTTGGCCAGACACAGCATCACTACCACGTGTGACTCCCCATACTGTTGCAGTGAGTACGACAACCGGGTCAACAAAGGCCAATGCTACTCTGCCGACATGAGTTGCTACTTCCGAAAAAGGAACCCCAGACATTTTCTGCCAATCCTCAGGAATTGCACGAAGAAGAACATCCTGAAAGGCATTCATCTCAATCTGTGCAGAAAGGCCAATATAGAGCCACGGGAAAGCAGCCCACAGTACAGCAAATGCCAAGCTAAGAAGCGATTGGTCTCCCCATGTTTTCCTCCAGATTGCAGTGTTCCACATAGCGATTGATTTAGGCTCCTTGCGTAGAGGATGAATTATGATGAGAGATCAAGGCAGGGTCGCTATGCAGGGCGTCTCCTCGATGGCAACGGTCGTACACAGCTGAAAGTCCTACGGGTTCGATTTTGAGTTCACTAAGCGGTAGGCCAGACAGCCAGTCGAGTACTCGGGTGAGAGAGTCAGTTGATTCCAGAACAACATCACTAGCAGATTCTTTAACCACTGAGATGCTTCCTGTCAGGCTCTCTGGTATTTGAGTAAGTGGGCCAGTGAGTTGTGCAAAGATTCGGTGCCGCTTCCGAAGAGTTGCAATTGATTGTTCGTGAGCAATGTGACCAGCCCGCATAATTACAACACGATTGCATGTTGACTCAATCTCCGAAAGGACGTGTGAAGAAAAAATAACAGTCCTTCCCGTATTACGAGCTTCTAAAACTAATTCAAGAACCTCGGCCCGAGCAGAGGGATCAAGGTTGGCTGTCGGTTCATCAAGGATGGTCAATGGACAGTCAATTGCTAGAACCATGGATAAAGCGAGCTTCTGCCGCATGCCGGTGCTCATTCTTGAAACCTGCCTTTGGCAGTCGAGTTGAAGCCTTTCGGCAATCGCAGAGCACTTTTTTCGGTCGCAATCAACTCGGAGTCGCGAGAAGAAATCGAGCACATGGTGGCCTCGCATACGGCGAAAGAGCCGTGCTTCACCGGGCAGATAGGCTGTCTTTTCCCGCACCTGAATAGACTGCGAAGAGCAGTCAAAGCCTGCGATACAAGCCTGTCCTGAGGTTGGTTTTATGAAGCCCAAGAGTGTCCGTAGTAAAGTTGTTTTACCGGCCCCATTTGGCCCCAGTAAGCCAAAGACCTCACCTGATTCTACACGTATGTTGCAATCTGTGAGTGCACGGAATGAACCGTAGGACTTCGAAAGATTCTGAGAGGAAACGATGACTGAGTTGGTGTTCATTGATTTAGACGGAACAAATGAGGGATATTACGTTAGAAAATAATAGACGGCTAATCCATAACCGATCACTGCAATGCATGTGCGAATTGTATTCGGGGGATATTGGCGAGCGACTCGTCCTCCAACGAAACCACCAATTATGGCAGCGATAGCCATAATTCCAACCTCGGGCCATGCAACTATCGGATTGCTTGTGAAACTGGTTAACAAAAAGGTAATGGCAGCACATGCGTTAATGACCATTGCCAGCAAGTTCTTGAACCCATTAAGACGATGTGTGTCACCGAGGCCAAGTCCACCCAGTACAGCTAACATGAGGATTCCGTTGCCGGCACCAAAATACCCACCGTACATACCAATAAAAAACTGAAGAGTTGCCGCAATCAGCAATGTTTTTGTCTTGGGTGTTTTGACGGAATGCCGTTCTGCGCCATCAATTTTTTTGGACAGACGTTTTGAGAGGTATGGCTGCACCGCGAAGAGAGTAGCTGCCAAAAGAATGAGTAAGGGGACAATCGAATCGAAACACGTTGTTGGTAAAATAAAAACAAGAAGTGTGCCCAGAATGCTTCCCCCAATACTGGGAAGCAAAAGCCAGAGCGACCATTTGGGTTGACCTGCACGTTCGTGACGGTATTCCCAAGCTGCTGCCAATGTCCCTGGCCACAATCCTACGGTGCTTGTGGCATTGGCGATAACAAGACGAGATGGATCAACAGGTAAAATTACAGCGAGTGCTGAAAAAGTCAGAATCCTCCCGCCACCCGCCACAGAATTAATTGCTGCAGCCACTGCTGTAACTCCAGCTATGAAAGCTAACGATGCCAGGGTGGGGGATGACTCAGCAAATAAAAAGCCATAAGTGCACAACGTCATTCTGCTGGTTCCGCATGACTGTCAACGGTATCTGTGGACGCATGCAGAACGCCGCAATCAATCAATGTGTAGCCAGCCCAGAAAAAGGGATGCTTTGCATTTTGAGGAATGACAGAGTTTGTTATTTTGATTCGCGGCTCTCGATCGAACTCAGGCTGCTCTTCAGTGACGATATCGACTGCTCGTTGCCAGCTCACTGCGGCAGGAAGTGAGGTATTGCTTAATGTTTCACGTTGGCGGTCTTTTATAAATTCAATGCCAAGGTCTATTGCTGTGCGGCCCCCAACGTTCCAGCGACTTATAATAGCAGTGTCAGTCCCAGTCGCCACAAGATCCATCGCAGTCATGAAAAGATCACTGCCGGGTCGGTCAGTCGGTTTGTTGAGGCCACCAGAAACCTGTGTTTGCAGGCCCGTTAGCACAGCGCACCGCGCTACCTTGTAAGGGGGAGCGAGCCAGTCTCTAAAAGACATACCTGGTCGCCCGGCGTGCGCAGCAATAAGAGGTCGGTCAGTAATTTTCCCATCTGCTGAGAGTTCATCAAAAATAACAAGCGTATCTGCTAACGAAGCAGAGATGCTGACAGGAACGGTGCTTCCCTTTTGGGACAGGAAAACGGCATCTTTGATAGCAGTCTTGACGCGGTCAAGTGATTCAATGGTTTGTTCCAGCGAGTTGTTTCTGTATGTCAAACTCGCCTGTACTGCAGTGAGGCAAGGGGTCATTGCCTTATGCCGAGGCCCGACAGCAAGGCTTCGGGTTGGTGAATATCGAATCTGACAGACATCTTTTAGGCACAGGTGTGTTTCATTACCGAGGTTTTCTTCTGTGGTTGTTACCGGAAGCAATTCGAACGGAAGGTACCACAGTAATCCATCCGGCACGATAATGAGTTCATCAAATTCTTCATGGCGTTGTAGTGAAACTTCTGAATCTTCAAACAGCAAAGTAGTCAACGCTTCAGCGTGGCTTTGCCATTCCTCGCTATTGAGCCTGCCAGTTTCAATAGGCCGAAGAGGGTGATGGAGACTAAGAGAGCTCGCCAACGCAATAATTTCTTTACGAACTTCGTCAGGACGCTTCACCCTCCACGAAGCAGCCTGTTTTGAGGCTTCCAGGCTCGCAAACAATCCCCAGTTCGTCCACGTAAATGTGAGCAGGCGTTGTTTTTCGATGAGTCGTTTTCGGATTTCTGTTGTTTCTAAAAGCGGTGGAAATTGGAGTGGGAAAACATTTCTTCCGGCAGCAATAAAGTTGACTTGATTCCCGAGCGTCTGGCTTCGTGTCATCAAATCTTTCCATAACTCTGGATTGCCCGAGAGCGGGGTGTCGCGAGGCATGGATCTGGATTCCCATAGTGACTTTCGTAGCAACGAACGTACTGCATCAGTTTCACTCAGATTCGTTGCCACGTCTGGATAGCGAGCCAATATCTTTTTTCGGATTGCCGTGAGCTCATCGTTTTTTCCGGTATTTGTAGTAAGTATCTTTAGGAGGTTGTCCCGGCGGCCACCTAGTGGTTGGTTTGTGAGCCAGCTATTGCGTCGGTCATGTTCAATAGCATCGAGCCAGGCTTCATCACCACGACTGTTTGTAAGAAAAATTTTCTGTGTTACCGCAAGCCACGCCCCAAAAGCGGAAGTTCGATCCGTCGAAATTACAGCAATGGCATCAAGTGGATCTGTCTGGATGGCGATTGGCAGAGGGTCTGTAAGGAAAACTTCAAAAAGCTCATTTGCCTCTCGGTCGGAGTATGTTGATTCTCCGCGGACGAGTGCATCAGTAAAAAGTTCGGTTTGAAACAGCCTTGTCGAGCATCCCCGAGCGAGAGTCAGTGCCTTTGCATAGTCGGCATCACCTCGGCCATTGTTCCCCCCAGCGTATGCAATTAACGCAGATGCATATCTGGAATACGCCCCACATCGCCCCAATGCGAGCTCACTTTTTTCAAGACGTTGATTCAGCTTCTGTATAGATCGAGCAGCTTGTTGAAGATCACCCTGCTCAGCAAGGACCGCCGCAGCGGTAGAGAGGAGTCTCAGGGAGAGACTTGGCAGTTGTTTTTCAGACCAGGCAATGGCTGGAATGACAGACTTGGGTAGTCTGCTGTCAAAAGCGAGGTGTGCATTTGTGGCCCAACGAAAAGCCTCTTCTAATGCACGAGTATCTCCTTGAACGGCGGCTGCAAATGTGGCTTGTTCGAGTGTTCTTCTGGCTGTGTCATACTGCCCAGCTTCGAGTGCAATTCGTCCCCCAACCAGAAGAGCCCATGGTGTCAACGGGTGGTCAAACTGAGTTTCGAGGAGTAAGCCGCGATTCAATAGGGGTAAGGCCTGCTCGTTTCTTGCTTGCGACCAATAGACAATACCCAGGCAGACATCAATCCATGCTTGAGAAAAATGATTTTGCGGGGCTGGTCGCTTCTGTAGCCAATCAGAAACAGTTTCTATAGCTCGGCCGTCTCGAGCCATTGGTCCAAGAAGATCAGCCCGACGATAGAGACTGATAGCAAGTGACCGCATGATTTCATGTGGCCGCAGTGGGTAGTCAATCGGTGCTGCTAATATGCCGCCGCCTTGCAAAACACTTTGCGGATCAGACGTGCCGAGCCGAATCAGCATTCGATCTGGAAGGTCGGAAAGTTTTATCGCACGGGTTGATTGTCCCCATAGTTGTCGAGGACGACTGTTTTGAATGTGAAGTGGTTGGCTCGGAAAGCGCACGTCCTGCAACCAGTTTCCATGAGATGATACATGAATAAGTGCTTCGTTATAAAAGCCAACCGCCTCACGGTAACGACCGGTTTCAAAAAGACATTCACCTACAATCGCAGCTGCAGCAGTCGAATCAATCCATCTGTCTGCTCCGAATTTTAAGCATCCCTTGTACTCTTTTTCAGCAAATTCAATTGCATCAGAGAAACTTCCAGATGCGAGGGCCCTTTGGGCAAGATCATATGTCTGGCCCGGGACCGTTCGGCCTCCTGTACCAAGGAGAGAGGGGGTCTGACCCAAACAGGTGCTTGCTAAGGATCCGTGTATACC